>NZ_CABPTS010000007.1:0-86348 GCF_902460385.1 Streptococcus sp. Marseille-P7376 | reverse complement strand
TGTTGGTTTTGTGTACACTTTTTACACTAAACTTTAGCTCAAAAAAAGACAATTTCCTTCGTTTGACATATGGAACTCAAACTATTTTTCATCAAATACCTTGATATACTTGACAAATGGTAGAAAAGGATTTAGTCCTGTCCAATACAGAACTAAATCCTTTACTTAAATTATTTGTCTAACTTTTGGGGTCAGTACGAGATTTTACTTAGATTTCTTTGTTTAAATCGGCGTAAAATGTGCAAAAATGATATACTAGTCTCAATAATGACGAGGAGCAATACGATGAGAAAAACGGCTATTTTTGAAGATGTTGTTTCGATTATGACCCAAGATTCGGCAACTAAAAAGGATATTGCCGGTGCGGATCCGACTGGTTTTCGCAAATGTATTTCAGACGATATGAGTGAAAAGGACTTTCTTTATCAGGTTCAGACTTATCTAGCCAGCTTCGGAGTTATCGGCCACGTAGCTTTTCGGGAGAAACATGCTAAGCCAAAAGGTTTTGTTCTACGTTCAACAATCCAAGGACTTTATGTTGAGCAGGCTAATGCAGATACGAATTTGCAGGCGGGCGATCAAATTGTGAAACTGGATGGACAGCATCTAGAAGAGTTTTATAGGATGCACCGAGCGTATTTTACCAGCTCAACACCCGAGCGAAACTATCGTGAGTGGAGCGAGTTGATTTCAAAAGCTGGGCAAGTGACTGTTTTGCGAGCAGGAGCAGAGCAAATCCTTTCAGTTGAACCTAGCCAGAATCCTATAGAGAGCCGATTTGAATGGAAAGAGTTAGAAAAGGGTGTTATTTATCTCCGTTTGGATGACTTTAGGAACGAGAAAGCCATCAACAAACTCTATCAGGAAGCACAAGATACTATCAAGAGGGCTGCTTGTCTGGTGATTGATGTCCGTCAAAATACTGGCGGGATGGACTCGCTGTATTTTCCCCTGCTCCACTATGCTCTTTCTGAGGGGCAAAGCTATTCTGACTTGGACTGGACTGATGAAGGGATGGAAATTCTCTACACAGAGCGGAATGTCGACCTGCGTTTGAAAGATTTTGAAGCCTACGTGCAGCAGGAAGGGATTAACCAGGAGACGAAGGATTTGTTGGAGATAATCATGCAAGACCTGCAGGCCAATCGGGGCAAAGGCTATGTCAAATTTGGAGGCGAGGACAGGGAAATGTTTCCTAATGTGAAAGGAGGAAGCCATCCTGAGAAGATTTTTGTCTTGGCAGATGTCTACTGTGCTTCGTCGGGAGACAATTTTGTCCAGATGATGAAATGGTTTCCTAAGGTGACGGTTCTGGGGCGCCCGACTCTTGGAATACTAGATTATTCCAACTGCTGTCAGGTAGATTATGGTGACTATAGTTTGAACTTTCCAACTTCACGCGCTCTAGCACTTGATAAGGGACAGGGGATGACAGACAAGGGGATCGAACCAGACATCCTGATTCCTTGGACAGTTGAGCATCTGGAGCGGGATGTGGATTTGGAGCGCTGTTTAGAGATGATTCATGACTTTTAGATATCAAAAACGACCTTTTGTTTGGAGGTCGTTTCATGTTTATTCATCAATTCTGATGGCCATCTTTTCCGTATCAACCGTCACCTGAGCACCGATGGTAATGGTAAAGAGTGGCTGAGTATGAGCAAAGTCCAAGTCATAGAGGACAGGGATAGTCTTTAAAATCGGATGCTTGTCCAAGATATAAAGGAGCAGCTCCTCTGTCATCTGGCATTCTTTTGGAAAGCGGCCGATGAGAAGGGCCTGTGGGTTAGGATAGGCCTGTAGGAGGGCTGCTAGATTGCGGTCAAACTCCACATAATCATCTTCCTCCGCCTCTTCAACAAAGAGGACATAGTTTTCATCTGTCGGGGCATAGGGGGTGCCACGTAGGAGTGAGAAGGTGGAGAGATTGCCGCCGATAACAGTGGCTTGGGCTTGCCTGTGATGATAGACCTTCCACTCAGTTTCATGGAAGGTCAGTGGCGCATCTGGTAGATACCAAGTATTGTCGCCCCATTTTTCACTAGGAGTCAGCTCGTAAGAAGTCTGGCTGACGGCCTTGAGCCAGCTCTCGGTTTGATAGTCCTGCAGGGTATCCATCTTAAAGCTAGAGTAGGAGGGACCCATATAAGTTTTCATGCCGGTCTTACTATAGATGGCGTTGAGCAAGGCTGTTGTGTCCGAGTAGCCGCAGAAAATCTTAGGATTTCTAGCAATCAATTCAAAGTCCAGATAGGGTAGGAGCTCATTGCAGTTGAAACCGCCAATAGTGGCCAGAATAGCATCAACGGACTCATCTGCGAAGGCAGCATGGATGTCTACTACCCGGCTTTCGATGGAGGCAGAACCTAGCATGTCATTTTCCAGATAATGCTCCGAAAAAGACACGGTAAATCCTAGCTTTTCCAAGCGCTCCTTGGCAGCTAGATTGGCCTCAAATCCTCCGATGTGTTCGATTGATGCCGAAGGGCTGACGACCCGAATGTGCATGCCAGGTGTGAGTTTTTTCATAGGAACCTCCTTATGATGAATTTTTATAGAGTATCATAACATAAAGGTTATAGGAAGTAAAGGTAGGGTTAGAGAAAATGACCATAAAAAACGGAACCAATCAGGCTCCGTTCGATTTTTAATGACTAATCTCAATGCTGCCGGTGTTGGTACAGGCTGTCAGCTTGGCTTGAGCCTGTTCATTGGTATGAATGACCCGATCGCTGATAAAGTCCTCTTGGTCGTGGCTCGTCTGCATGTCCTTGGGCACTTCAATGTCACCTAGGTCTGTTTGCAGATCCAGTGAGATGGCTTTGTAGGTCTCTTCGGTGAGATGGAGAGCGATGGAGCCATTGCCGCTGGACATGTTGATATTGCCCTTGAGGGTCAGTTTATCACTAGTGATACTACCGTTGGAGAGACTGATTTGAGTATCGGTCAGGCTGGTTTGGACTAGCTCGATGCTGCCATTAGCACTTTCAATGTTGCCGCTCTCAATCTGGCTCTGACTGAGTTCGATAGATCCATTGCTGAGATCGGCGTTTAATTGTTGGATAGTCAGGTCATTGATCGATAGGCTGCCGTTAGCTAAACTGGCCTTAACCTCTTCCAAGCTCTTTCCCTTAGGCAGGTTTAGAGTGATTTGTTGAGTCCTTTCCAGTTCTCCATTTATCAAGCCCAGTAAAGAGCGCAGACCGCTGTTAATGTTGATAAAAAATCTGGATTCCTTAATGTATAAACTTCCGTTTTCAGCTTTAGTGGTTACTTTTTCAGATGTCTTGCCATCTCCTTGATAATAGGTCAAGTGAACCTTATCATCGGGCGATTCTTCGATAATAACCGAGCGGTTGCTCAGCTCTAGATTTAAGGAATGGATATTGTCATAGATTTCTTCTTGCTTGCTCATCTTGGTGTTAGCGACTGAGCTCTTCACCAGATCCTGCAGACCACCACTAGCTAGCCCTGCCAGTATGAGGACTAGACCCAGAAGACAGGCAACAATAGCAAAGCTGAATATGGTTTTTCTTACTTTAGACATGACGGCCTCCTTTCCGTGCCAAGGCCTGGGCGAGTTTGACAAAGCTCAGTTTGATAAAGCGAAGGATAGGACCAATGCTGAGATAGAAGAGTCCAGCCAGCCCCAAGGCTAAAAGGCTCATCCCCAAACTAAGGGCAAAAGCAGGAATAGAAGTGACCATGCCGAGAGTCAGACTGTCCCAAATCAGACTCGCCCCCATGGCAAACATAGCAAAAGCAAAGGCGGCCATGACAAAAGCAAAGACACTGATGAGGAGGAAGAAAGTAAAGATCAAGGTCAAAGCCAAAATCAGAAGGGGGATTGCCAGCGGTGCTGCCAAGATGGACAGAATGGCAATCTGGACGATCTGCTTGCTGTTTTTGACAGAGCTAGTATCTTGGCGGTCTTCTTCTATTTTCTTGTCCAAAAGATTGATGATAATCTCGTGAGCTGCTTCCTTGGGACTGCCTAGCTCAGCCATAGTCGCTGCCTCGCCTTCTGGACCGACCTCGTCGAAGTACTCAGTGAAGTAGTCCATGACTTCTTGATAGTCTTTTGTTGGCAACTTTTTCAAATAGTGATCTAGTTGAGCTAGATATTCAGTTCTTGTCATGGCGAATGCTCCCTTCGATAATGCCCTTAATCATGCTGGTATAAAGCTCCCATTCATTTTTGAGGCTGACCAGTTGTTTCTGACCTCTTGGGGTCAGAGAGTAATATTTTCGTTTTCGACCTTGATATTCCTGAGAGTAAGTCTCTAAATACTGACTCTTTTCCAATTTTTTCAGGATAGGATAAAGCGTGGACTCCTTGATATCTGCAATGAGCTTGATGGTCTGGCTAATCTCGTAGCCGTAGGAATCTTCTTTATCTAAAATCGCTAAAATCAGAAATTCTATCAGGGTAGAAGATGTAGGGAAATACATGTACTACCTCCTATATATAAAAATATTATATATAAACTTTCTACATATAGAATATCCTCTTTCGAACTAAAAGTCAAGTAATATATAGAAATTTTACTTATAGATTTTGAAAAGGATTTCACCCTTGAAAGATAAGGGAAGTAACTCTTTTTCTATTTATTTCCTTACAAGAACTTTACACAATCCACAGCTTTTATATTGAAATCTTTCTCTATAACATGGTAAAATAATCTATGTCTATCTAAAAGAAGATAAGAGTGAATGAAATGACGAAATATAAGACGATTTATAAGTTTGTAGGGCAGACACTGTTATACTTTGTGATTTTTGTTGCCCTGCTTTATTTCTTTAGTTATCTTGGCCAAGGTCAGGGTGGCTTTATCTACAATGAATTTTAATGTAAGAGAGTACTATACACATGTCAAATACAGCAATTACAGATATGATTGAAGCGATTGAGCACTTTGCTCAGACGCAGCCGGATTTTCCTGTTTATAATGTCCTCGGAGAAGTCCATACTTATGGAGACCTAAAGGCTGACTCAGATGCGCTAGCGACGAAGATTGATAGCTTGGGGCTAGCTCCCAAGTCACCAGTCGTAGTCTATGGTGGTCAGGAATATGAAATGCTGGCTACCTTTGTGGCTCTGACCAAGTCAGGTCATGCCTATATTCCTATTGACAGCCATTCGGCCTTGGAGCGCGTGACGGCTATTGTCGAAGTGGCTGAGCCAAGCTTGATTATTGCCATTGCGGATTTTCCGCTGACTGATACAGATGCAGCTATCCTCAGTCTGGATCAGGTTCGAGCAGCTTATGCAGAGAAGACTACTTATGAGATTAGCCATCCAGTCAAGGGCGATGATAATTACTACATCATCTTTACTTCTGGTACGACCGGCAAACCTAAAGGCGTGCAAATCTCCCATGACAACCTGCTCAGCTTTACCAACTGGATGATTACAGACAAGGAATTTGCGACACCGAGCCGTCCGCAAATGCTGGCGCAACCACCTTATTCTTTTGACTTGTCAGTTATGTACTGGGCACCGACTTTGGCGCTGGGAGGGACTCTCTATGCCCTGCCTTCTAGTCTGACTCAGGACTTCAAGCAGCTATTTGAAGCGATTCTCAGCCTGCCTGTAGCAATCTGGACCTCTACCCCATCCTTTGCGGATATGGCCATGCTTTCGGAAGATTTTAACAGCCAGAAGATGCCAGGCATTACGCATTTTTACTTTGATGGAGAGGAGCTGACGGTCAAGACAGCTCAGAAATTGCGGGAGCGTTTCCCTGAGGCTCGTATTATCAATGCTTATGGTCCGACTGAGGCAACGGTGGCTCTGTCTGCAGTTGCCATCACGGGTGAGATGCTAGCGACCCTCAAGCGTCTGCCAATCGGCTATACCAAGGCGGATTCACCAACCTTTGTTATCGATGAGAATGGGCAAAAATTGCCGAATGGTCAGCAGGGGGAAATCATTATCTGCGGACCAGCCGTATCTAAGGGCTACCTCAACAATCCTGAAAAGACAGCAGAAGCCTTCTTTGAATTTGAAGGGCTACCAGCCTATCATACAGGAGATGTCGGCTCGATGACAGATGAAGGCCTCCTACTCTACGGCGGTCGTATGGACTTCCAGATTAAGTTTAACGGCTATCGCATCGAGCTAGAGGACGTATCTCAAAATCTCAATAAATCCAAGTATATCGAGGCGGCGGTGGCAGTGCCACGCTACAATAAGGACCACAAGGTTCAAAACTTATTGGCCTACGTTATTTTGAAAGATGGTGTTGCAGAGCAATTTGACCGCGAAATCGATATTACCAAGGCTATCAAAGAGGATCTACAGGATATCATGATGTCTTATATGATGCCGTCTAAGTTCCTCTATCGGGAATCTCTGCCCCTAACACCAAATGGCAAGATTGATATTAAGGGGCTGATTAGTGAGGTCAACAAGTCATGATGGATTTCTTGAAACAGCTTCCTCATCTGGAGCCTTACGGAGACCCACAGTATTTCCTTTATCTTATCTTGGCTATTTTGCCAATTTTTATCGGACTTTTCTTTAAAAAACGCTTCCCAATCTACGAAGCCTTGGTCAGCTTGGCTTTCATCGTTTTGATGTTGACCGGCCCTAGTCTGGCGCAGCTCTATGCCCTGCTCTTTTATGTCGTCTGGCAGACGGTCTGGGTTTATTCTTATAAATTCTACCGCAAAAAGCGGGACAGCAAGTGGATATTTTATTTGCATACAGCACTGGCGGTCTTGCCCCTATTCTGGGTCAAGGTCGAGCCAGCTATCAGTGGCCATCAATCGCTCTTTGGCTTTCTGGGAATTTCCTACCTGACCTTCCGCTCAGTTGGTATGATCATTGAGCTGAGGGATGGCGTGCTGACTGATTTCAGCCTTTGGGAATTCCTCCGCTTTATGCTCTTTATGCCCACTTTTTCGAGTGGCCCCATTGATCGTTTCAAGCGTTTCAATGAAAATTATCTCCAAATTCCAGAGCGCGATGAGCTTTTGGATATGCTGGAGCAGTCGGTCAAGTATATCATGCTGGGCTTTCTCTATAAGTTTGTCCTGGCTCATATCTTTGGCCACATGATTTTAGGGCATGTCAAGACCTATGCCCTCTATACTGGCGGTTTCTTCAATCTAGGAACGCTAGGCGTCATGTATGTCTTTGGTCTGGATCTCTTCTTTGACTTTGCCGGTTATTCGATGTTTGCGCTAGCTATTTCCAATCTCATGGGAATCAAGAGCCCTATCAACTTTGATAAGCCTTTTCTCTCACGCGATTTGAAAGAATTTTGGAATCGCTGGCACATGAGCCTGTCCTTTTGGTTCCGGGACTTTGTCTTTATGCGGCTGGTCATGGTGCTGATGCGCAACAAGGTCTTTAAAAACCGCAACACGACTTCTAGTGTGGCCTATCTGATCAACATGCTGATTATGGGCTTCTGGCATGGTGTGACCTGGTATTATATCGCCTACGGTCTCTTTCATGGAGCTGGTCTAGTCGTCAATGATGCCTGGCTCCGTAAGAAAAAGACCATCAATAAAGAGCGCAAAAGCAAGGGGTTACCAACCCTGCCTGACAACAAGTGGACCCAAGCGCTGGGGGTTGTTATCACCTTCCATGTTGTCATGTTCTCATTCTTGATCTTCTCAGGATTTTTGAATGACCTTTGGTTTAAAAAATAAAATGTAAAACGAGGAAACTATAATGGATGTAAAAGCAGAAGTAATTGAAATTATTGACGAATTATTTATGGAAGATGTGTCAGATATGATGGACGAAGATTTGTTTGATGCTGGCGTTTTGGACAGTATGGGAACGGTGGAGCTGATTGTTGAGCTGGAAAACCGTTTTGACATCCGCGTGCCAGTATCAGAGTTTGGCCGCGATGACTGGAATACAGCCAATAAAATCGTTGAAGGCGTAACGGAGCTTCGTAATGCTTAAACGACTCTGGCTGATTCTAGGGCCGGTCTTCTGCGCCTTGATCATGGTCGCCCTGCTCTTTTTCTTCTATCCGATTGAGAAAAAGCATGATGTGGAAACAGAGAAGCGTTCAGCTGTGACACTGACAGCAGAAACTTTCAAGAGCCGTAGCAAAAAAATGACGGCCCTGACAGATCAAGACACCCGCTTTGTTCCCTTCTTTGGCTCCAGCGAATGGCTGCGCTTTGACAGCATGCATCCAGCTGTTTTGGCTGAGAAGTATGACCGCAATTACCGACCTTATTTTCTGGGGCAGCGGGGGGCCGCTTCGCTCAATCAGTATTTTGGGATGCAGCAGATGGCTTCTGAGCTGGAGAATAAGACAGCGGTTTATGTCGTTTCTCCCCAGTGGTTTACCAAGACAGGCTACGATGCTTCGGCCTTTCAGCAGTATTTCAACAGCGATCAGCTGACTGGTTTTCTCAGTCAGCAGGACGGCGGAGTAGGCTCTCAGTATGCAGCCCAACGGCTCCTGCAGCTCTATCCTAATATTGCCATGGGAGACATTGTTAAGAAAGTGTCAGATGGTAGTCAGCTGACTTCTTTTGAGCAACAGTATATCTATATGATGTACCAGTTCTATCAGCGGGAGGATGCCCTTTTCAGCACTCTTGCGGCTGGCAATAATGAGAACTATGAGACTAAAATTTTGCCTCAGCTTTCGCGCCTTCCGGACGAATTTTCCTATGAAGTCTTGGAGAAGGTTGCTACAGCGGACGCTATTAAACGAACTGGCAATAATGATTTGGGTATTGACAATGGTTTTTATAAGAAACGTTTGGCCAGCAAAATCAAGAAATTCAAAGGTTTCCAATCCAAGCAGTCTTATGAAAAATCTCCAGAGTACAATGATTTGCAGCTAGTTTTGGAACAGTTTGCCAAATCTCATACGAATGTTATCTTTGTTATCCCGCCGGTCAACGCCAAATGGATGGCCTACACGGGCTTGAATGCAGACATGTATCAGCGGACGGTCGATAAGATTAAATTCCAGCTGGAAAGTCAGGGCTTTACGCATATTGCCGACTTTTCCAAAGATGGGGACAAGCCATATTTTATGCAGGATACGATCCACATGGGCTGGAATGGCTGGCTGGCCTTCGACAAGGCCGTAGATCCTTTTGTGTCTAATCCTCAACCGGCTCCAAACTATGAGATTAATGAAAAATTCTTCAGCAAGGAGTGGGCGAACTATACGGGTAACTACGAGGAATTTGTCAAATAAGAAAATGCAGCTGGAAGGAGAAAACATGATTCGTTTGGCGGAAATGCAGGATGTCCCAGCAATTTTAGCAATTTTTGATCAGGCTAGAGATTTTATGCGGGCAAATGGGAATCCAACTCAGTGGCCAGCTTCCTATCCGAATCGTCAGCTGGTGGAGAGAGATATCCAGACTGGAACCTGCTATGTCTGCGAAGAAGCTGGACAAATTGTTGGAACCTTTGCCCTCATCATTGGACCAGACCCTACCTATCAGCAGATTGAAGGCGCTTGGCACTTCACAGAGCCTTATGGTACGCTTCACCGTCTTGCTTCAAATGGACAAGTCAAGGGTCTGGCTCATCGGTGTTTTGACTTTTGCTTGCAGCAGATTTCCTATCTCCGCATCGATACGCATGCGGATAACCATCCTATGCAAGCAGCGATTCGCCACTATGGCTTTAGTCAGTGTGGCACGATCTATTTGCCAGATGGCAGCCCTCGGCTTGCCTACGATTATCATCAATGAAAAAATCTGCTCAAGGGCAGATTTTTTCATTAGATTAAAACATACTTTTCAATAGCTTTTGCGACACCGTGCTGGTTGTTGCTATAGGTCTCTGTCCGAGCGTCCGCTTTTACTTCCTGAGGGGCATTGCCCATGGCAACTCCCAAACCGGCCAGTCGTAGCATCGGAAGATCGTTGAAGTTGTCCCCAATCGTCATGACTTGCTCCAGCGGAATCTGATAGTGGTTAGCCACTTCCAGAAGGGCGTGCTCTTTTGACACCTGTTGATGTGTGACTTCCATGTAGTTATCCTTGGACAGGTAGAAGGATGTATTGGGGAAATCCAAGGTCTGCAAGTAAGCATGCAGTTGCTGGATAACAGCTGCTTCATCAATTAAAAGCAGCTTATGGACTGGAATGAGAGCATCCAGAACGGGTAGCAGAACATTTTGAATAAGAGGATGCTCACCTGTAATCTCAGCTTCAATTTGAACCCATTTGTCCAAACGTTCAGTAATCCAATCTTTACCAGAGTAGAGATTGCTGGAAACACTAGGAAACTCGGCCTTGACAAGTTCCAGAAAAGAGCGGATTTCTCTTTTATCCAATGGATGCTCGATAATCGTTTCGTACTGATTTGGATCGCCTTTGATAATCAGGGCACCGTTGTAGCAGGCTAGAGGACTATCACCCAGTCCCAGCTCACGCGCAATTGGCTCCATTCCCAGAGGAGAGCGGGCAGAAGCTAGGACAAAGGGAATGTTTTCCTTTTTCAGCAAGGGAATCTGTTCCCTCAGTTGCGAATCTACTTGGTGCTGGTCATCAAGAATTGTGCCGTCAATGTCGCTGATAATCAAACGAATATGTTGCTTGGTCATGGTCGCTTCCTCCGTAAGCTATAAAATGAAATCTTGTAGAGCTAGTAAATGATGGTGACTTTTCCAGCTAGAAGAGCTTCTAGCTCAGGGCTGGGTTTTTGATCCGTGATCCAGTAGTCAAAATCACTGATATTTCCTAAAATATAGGTTGCTTCTTTTTTAACTTTGGCCTGCTCGGCCAGCAGAATCTTTGTCTTAGCCTGCTTGAGGGCGAGCTTCTTCAGATAGGCATCTTCTTGGTCTTCAAAGCTGACTTGGCCATTTTTTAGCCCTGCAGCTCCGATGAAGGCCAGATCGAAAGAAATACTTCTGAGCAGCTCGGCTTCATTGAGGGCGTAGTAAAAGCGATTTCTCGGATAGAACTTTCCACCTAAAAGATGGAAAGCAACCTGCTCTTGGTCACTCAGCATGATGGCATTATCCAAAGAATGAGAAAAAATCGTCATTGGTTGCTGAACTTGCTGAGCCAGCTTAAGAACCACTGTTGACACATCAAAGAAATTGACCTGATTGGGTTTGAGAAAGTCCAGAGCCTTCTGAGCGATGGCTTTTTTTTCTTGGTTTAGCTGGCCGACGCGGTCGTTGAAAGAAGGGATTTGTCGACTATTTTCTAAAGGAATAATCCCGCCATGGGTACGCTGAACCAGTTTTCGCTCGCTCAAAATCGAGAAATCGCGGCGAATGGTATCCTTGGAAACCTGAAAATAGTCCACCATGTCCTTGGCTGCCAGCTGTCCTTTATCCTTCAAAAGTTCCAGTATTTTTGAAAGCCGCTGCTCCTGATACATCTTCTTTATCCTTTCTTCATATTTCTAAGACAATCATAACACATATTTTAAGTTTTTAAAAGGTTTTTTAATGATTTTTAAGTGTTTTTATCAAAAATAAGAAAAGTTCTTTTGAAATTATGTTATAATCAAATGAAAATCAAGCGGATAAGATGAGGGAAAGATGATTTCAAGTGAATTTCGGAGACTGATGGCAGAAGACACAGTTGCAACTGCTAAGGCTCTTTTAGGCATGCAGTTAATTTTGGACGGCCAAGTTTTGGGACGAATTGTTGAAACAGAAGCTTATCTGGGACAGCAGGACAGTGCCTGTCATTCTGCTGGTGGGCGCCGCTCTCCTAAAAACGAATCCATGTATCTGACTGCCGGCCATTGGTATGTCTATCAGATTCACGGCCATCAGATGCTGAATCTGGTGACCAAGAGTGAAAATATCGCTGAGGTAGTTCTGATTCGGGCTTTGGAATTGCCAGATGGGCGCCTTTTGGCCAATGGTCCGGGGAAGCTGACTAGGTATGCAGGAATTGACAAGCGTTTTGACGGTCAGAGCTTAGGAGGAAGTTTGCAGCTAGACGAGGATTGTAAACCGGTTCAAATCGAAAGTCGGTCGCGGATTGGTGTCACCTGCACAGACGCATGGCGGCAAGAGCCCTTAGGTTTTTATGTTGCGGGCAATCGCCATGTTTCTAAAATTGCTAAGAAAAATTTACTGGCCGACCAAGAAACTTGGCAGCAAAAAACTCCTGATGGAGAATCAGAAGTGTTATAAAATCTTGTCAAATTTTTCTATGTAAAAGACACTCAAGGCCATAATGAGGGTCAGACCAAAGAGAATCAAAATGGCTGGCGTCCAAGAATGGAATAAATCAAAGCTGTAGCCAAAGAGGCTAGGGCCGAAGGCAGCTAGGATGTATCCTCCAGTTTGAGCCAGTCCGGATAGTTGGGCCGTTTGCGCAGGCGTAGAGGTCTTGAGGGAGAAGGTCACCATGAGATAGGGGAAGAGGGCACTGACAGACATGCCAATGAGGAGATTAAGAACTAACCAGTAAGCAAAGGAATCTGTCCGAATCAAGAGCATGGCAATACCAATCAGGCCTGCTGCGGAAACCAAGCTAATCATGACCAGACGTTGACGAGCTTTCAAGCGGGCTGTCAAACTAGGAATTGTCATCGAAAAGGGCAGGCTAATTAGAGAAAAGATGGCTGCTAGTAAGCCTGTCGTATCCGTAGAAAGTCCAGCTTGCTGCCCCAAGGTCGGCAACCAAGTCATAGTGGTATAAAAGACCAGTGACTGTAAACCACCAAATAAAATCAAGGCCCAGACTCTTGGATTTTTCAGAAGAGCGCCTAGGTGTTGCTTTTTCTGATGTTTACTGGCCAAGTGATGGCTGTATTTGATATTGGGCAGCCAAACCAAAAGGATTATGAGGCAGATTAGGGTCGATACCCAGATGAGACCTTGCCAGGAACTCATTTGAACGATGGGAACAGCCAGAGCAGAAAGAATCGTAATCGACAGCCCCATAGATGTGATGTAAAGGGTTGTCAAAAATCCAATTCGATGTGGCTGATTGGCCTGAATCAAGCTCGGAAGAAGGACATTTAAGACAGCAATAGCTGCTCCTAAAATAATAGTTCCCGTATAGAGTAAGGGAAGATTAAACACGCGAATCAGCGAGCCTAGAGTTAGGACGACTAGCACAAGTGCAAACAGCTTTTCCAAGCTCATCTTTTGCGCCAAGCGCGGAGCAAAGACTGAGCAGAGGGCAAACATAATCAAAGGCAGACTAGTCAAGAGACCTAGGGAACTGACTGGAACCTGAAGTCCATCTGCAATGTCCGTCAAAACGACAGGCAAAACAGCAAAAGGTGCCCGCAAGGCAACTCCGATCATGATAATACCTGGAATTAAAAATGGGGAGTGTTCTTTTTTCATAAGTTATCAATCTCCTTTCGTGCGTCAAGGAACGATTATACCACATCTTCCCTGAAAATGATAGGTAAATTGCAGATTAGCTCATCAAGTCCAGAAAATAGTGGGAAATCGTGTCTTCGTCTACCTGCTTTCTTTGCTGCAGCCACCAGCTGACCGTATCCACAAAAGTTGACGTCACATAATTTTTTAGAAAATGCTCTGGTAGATGGCTCTTTTCCTGCAATAATTTCTGCTGAATCATGGGAAAGAGATAGTGTTCCAGCTCAATTTTCAGGCGGTTAATGAAATAAGTATTTTTAGCGAGGAGGAGGGTGGCTATCCGATCCTGATTTTTCCGAAAGTGATGGAAAATATGGGCTGTCGCTTCAAATAAATCCCGACCCTCCGAGCGCTCGATAAAGGTGTGCTGAAAGAGCTCTTGGCAGAGTTCCTCTAGCAGAGCTTCCTTGGTCTCGAAGTGACTATAGAAGGTAGAGCGCCCCACATCTGCCAGGTCAATGATTTCCTGAACGGTGATGCTTTCGTAGCTTTTCTGATTGAGCAGGCTGATAAAGGCTTGGTAAATGGCTGCGCGTGATTTTTTTACTCGTCTATCCATGGAAATTCCGTACAAAAAGAGCTTTTTGTCTGCTAACAGACAAAGGATATGAACTGCCTCTTGTTTCCTTCCTAATAATAGTAGATAATATAATTGAACAGAGTGTTCGGTATTGATTACATTATACCATAAGTATTATTCGTTTAGGAAAATAAATAAGGAGGTTCACATGAAATCCAGTAGAAATATGACAATTGCCTTTCTGTTAAACTTTTCTTTTGCCATTATTGAATTTGTCTTTGGCCTTCTCTTTAATTCCAGCGCTGTCTTAGCGGATGCGGTTCATGATACCGGAGATGCTCTGGCTATTGGCCTATCGACTCTTTTTGAAAAAATTTCCACAAAAAAAGAAGACCGAGAGTATACCTTGGGTTATAAACGTTACAGCTTGCTGGGAGCCATGTTGACCTCAGTGATTTTGCTGGTCGGTTCGACCTTGGTTATCGTGGAGAATATTCCGAAATTATTTGCTCCGGAGAAGGTGAATTATGATGGCATGTTAGTTTTGGGGATTGTTGCCATTGTCGTCAATACAGCAGCCAGCAGAGTTGTCAGCCATGGACACAGTCATAATGAATCCATTCTCAGTCTGCATTTCCTTGAGGATATTTTGGGCTGGATAGCAGTTATCGTAGTTTCCCTCATCTTGCGTTTTACCGACTGGTATTTCCTAGATCCTCTGCTTTCTCTCTTTATCGCAGGCTTTATTCTCAGTCAGGCCCTGCCAAAATTCTGGGAAAATATCCAGATTTTCCTAGACCATGTACCCAGCGATGTGGATCTCAGTCAGCTTTATCAGGAAATAGCAGCATTGGAAAATGTGAGAGCCATTACCCAGCTCAATGTTTGGACGACAGATGGCTTAGAAAAATTTGCCATGCTCCATATCTGTTTGGAAAATCCTAATTTGCTGACTGAGACGCAGGATACCCTGCGCCGGAAGCTACACACTTACGGCATTGCCAAAGTAACCATTCAGACTGATGAAAGCTTGCAGGAACACCAAGAATGCTGTGTCGGAAGAGAATAGTTTAGAGCCCCAGAGGAATTCTGGGGTTTTTGTTTGCGGAAATTAAAAAAATTTTCCAAAATAGCACATAAATTCTTGCCTTTTGTTATCGAATGTGATATATTTATAACATAAAGGGTGTGAGATATTTCTAACACCAAAATAGTGAAATGACTAAAAAAGGATGTCAGAAGATAAATCGTCTCTCAAAAACTTTATTACTTTTCTATTTTTTACAGCTTTCTAGCTGATGAAAGGAGTTTGTCATGAAAAAAAGTCAAAAAACAGGTGGCCTCATTGCGATGATTGCCACTGCTCTATTTATTGATTTCAATATTTTCTTTGGTCCCAGCAAT
This sequence comes from Streptococcus sp. Marseille-P7376, assembly GCF_902460385.1. Classification (NCBI taxonomy): domain Bacteria; kingdom Bacillati; phylum Bacillota; class Bacilli; order Lactobacillales; family Streptococcaceae; genus Streptococcus; species Streptococcus sp. Marseille-P7376. The sequence continues at coordinate 71,111 of NZ_CABPTS010000007.1, read as the reverse complement.
CTTAGTTGGACAGCCAAGTGGCTTATTATCGGCCTGGTAGGCCTAGCTCAGCTCGTAGCTATTTGGAGCTGGCTACGCATAAAACCGTGGCCGCATAACCATCAGAAAGACAAGGAAAAGACGAGTTTTGACTTGTCTGCCAAACTATACGTTATGCTCTTGTTTGCAGCCTTCTTAATTTATACAGTAGGGATTTGGATTGTAACTCCAAGCGGAGAATCCGGCATTAAGGAATGGATTTTGGGAGTTGGCCTCGTTATTGAAGCGATTGTATTTTGTTTTTTCTCTTTGAAAAATGTCAAAGAGCAGCCAGATGAACGCTTCTATGCCAATCTAGCTAAGGCAGCTAGTTTGATGTTTGTCTTGATTCTTGGTGCCCTGATGATTCTGGCAGTTATCATTGGCTATACGGGTTCTCTCACTCTTTACATGGGTCAGGTATTTATTGGCATAGCTGCTTTGCTCTTCATCTTTGCAGTTGTCTATCTTATCTTTGAAAGGAGAGGATAGACATGGCCAAGGAGAGTAAGATTATCACCAATCTCAAATCTGTCCGCGAATCCATTGGTATGACCCAGCAGGAGCTGGCTGATCGCATTGGTATACGACGCGAGACGATTCTGCATCTGGAAAATAACCGTTACAATCCCTCGTTGGAGATGGCCCTCAAAATTGCTCAGGTTTTTAATTTGCAGGTGGAAGAACTTTTCCAACTAAAAGAAAAAGGAGAAAAATCATGAAACAACTGATTTGCCCTCACTGTGGTTCAGAGAAATTTATCACTTGCCAACAGCCTAAAGGCTATGCTGGCATCACTTCCGTAGATAAAAAGATTACTTTTAATGGACAAACCCTTTATCACGACATTTGCAAACACTGCGGTACTGTAGTGCGAAGCTATGTAAAAGATGTGGAGAAATTATCTTAAAAGAAAATCAGATGCTTGAAATAGATGAGCATTGAATATAAATGAAGTGCTAGAAATTTGGTTACTCCTGTGCAAGGTGAAATAACCTTGACCCGAAACCAGACTCATTTTAATCAGTTAAAATTCAGTTTATTTCATCGAAAATAAAAGAAAAGCCTTTGAAACGTTGATTTCAAGGGCTTTCTTGATGTCAATGATTTCATTTTTCTCCTATCTATTTCTATGAAAGACTTGAAGTAAGTAGAAAAATATCTTAAAAATGGTATAATATGAGCGACTATTTACAGAGAATAAAATTTATAGAGGTGTTCCATTGGAAAATTGTGTTTATATCATTTCAGGTCCTCCAGGCGTTGGAAAAAGTACGGTCAGCAAAGAATTAGTTTACTCTTTTGACAAAAGTGCGGTGATAGAAGGCGACATGATCTACTTAATGATTAAAAGCGGCCTAGTAGCACCTTGGGAGGACGATGGTTATTACATGGATTTGTTTTGGGATAATATCATCAGTCTGACCGATAATTTCATGGCCCGAGGCATTACAGTCATCATAGAATATGTCATATTTGAGGAACAACTGAAGAAAATCGCGGAGTTCTTAAAGGCAAGACAGATAAACTTAAAATACTGCGTCTTGTTAGCAGAAGAAGAAACGCTTAGAGCCCGAGATTCTTCCAGAGAAGAAATTGAAAGAACAGGCGATTTATCTATCCAGTCAAGAAATGAGTTTTTAACTAAAAATATTGAGGAACATCATTTGCTGTATACAGATGATTTGGACGTCAAAGAAACAGCACATATCATAAAAACTTCGGATAGATTTTTGGTTGATTAAATTGAGCTTGATAGTTGGAAAGTAGAAAGTAAAGAGATAAGACGGGTTTACAAGCTGGCAAGTAGATTGATTGTATGACAAATTTGAATTTATTAAGGTGTGCATATGAAAGAAAAAAGACCTGATTTTGGAGATATAAAATCATTTGAAGAATTTAATAGATACTATTGGTATCGAGAAGAACTTTCACAAATTTGTAAGTCCCTTGGATTAGAGTATAGATGTACGAAGCAAGAATTGAACTATATTATCGAACAATATTTTAGGGGAAATAAAGTAGAAAAATTTTTGAGTAAAGGAAACAAAAGTCAAGTCGAAGTGATAACCTTGGAGACTCCGTTACTTAACTGTGGTTTTTCTTTTAACCAAAAATTTCGAGATTATTTTTCAGCTGTAACAGGGATTAGTCCCTTTAAATTTAGCGCTGATATGGCAACGGCTTGGCGAAAAGTAAAAAGGGATAAAGATATAAAATTCACTATTCAAGATATGATTAAAATATATTATGGCGAGTCAGATTATGCCAAGTATGATAGTTCGGCTTGCCAATGGAATCAGTTTCTAAAAGACTTTTGTTTAGATGAATTGAGCGATTGTTATTCTAATAAGTTAAAAGTTGCAGCTATTCTCTGGAAAGAAGTTAGAAACTCGACACATGAAAAAGTTTACTCACGGGAACTTTTAAAAAAGTATGAATCTAAACTAGAGGAATACCGTAAGTAAATAGGTTCCAGCTTGTCGAGCTGAATAAAGCTGTATACATTAATTTATATACTATTTTATTATAATACAATAATAAAATAGATGTTGGAGCAAGCATAGAAAAAAGAGGAGCCTCGTAATGAAGTTCCTCTTACTTTTGATTGTCCGAATCAATATTCTCATTTTAAATAAAGGTAGTGAAAAAGGTAGTCATTCAGTTGATTTATATTGCGATGTACTGAATTCAAGAAAAAGAAAAAACGCTTGAAATCAGCGTTTTTCTTCTGTATTGATTCGTAGTGAACCCTTACTTAACCTCTGTAAACACAACGTGTTTGCGAAGTTTTGGTGAGTATTTCTTCAATTGAAGACGGTCTGGAGTGTTACGTTTGTTTTTAGAAGTAAGGTACAAGCGTTCACCAGATGCTTTGTGTTCAAGTGTGATATTTACGCGCATGATAACTCCCTTCTATTATTCTGCTGCAGCAGCTTTAGCGATCTTACGTCCTTTGTAGTATCCTTTGAGGGACACGCGGTGAGAACGTGAGTAATCTCCAGTAGTTTCGTCAAAGTTTACAGATGGAGCTGTTACTTTGTAGTGTGTACGACGTTTGTTTTTCTTCGCTTTTGAGGTGCGACGTGCAGGTACTGCCATTTTAGTTTCTCCTTTTAGAATGTAATTCGATGCAATCTCATGATTTTCATCAACTTTAACAGTATATCAAATCTTTTTTGTAAAGTAAAGTTACTTGACAGATTTTTTTGATTTTCTTTTTGGGAATGGCAGAGCTAGTTGCTAAAGGGGTGTTGCTTAGCAGATAAGGCTGGCACACCTAGTTCTTGTTTTTCAAAAATTCTGAAAATTTAAAAATTTCCCTCTGTAAAAGTGGGTGAAAGTGTGCTATAATAAGGGTTACAAGAAATAGAGCAAGGAAAGGGAAAGATATGACAGATAAGGTAGATACACGCCACAGAAGCAAGATTTATGACAGTATGGTCAAATCTCCCAACCGTGCCATGTTGCGGGCGACGGGGATGACGGATAAGGACTTTGAGACTCCGATTGTCGGAGTGATTTCGACTTGGGCGGAAAATACACCTTGTAACATTCACCTGCATGACTTTGGTAAGCTAGCCAAGGAAGGAGTGAAGGACCAAGGTGCTTGGCCAGTTCAGTTCGGTACGATTACCGTTGCGGACGGGATTGCCATGGGGACACCGGGAATGCGCTTCTCTCTAACGTCACGCGACATCATCGCAGACTCCATCGAAGCTGCCATGGGCGGACACAATGTGGATGCCTTCGTCGCTATCGGGGGCTGTGATAAGAATATGCCTGGTTCCATGATTGCCATCGCTAACATGGATATCCCAGCTATTTTCGCTTACGGAGGAACCATTGCACCGGGAAATCTTGACGGGAAGGACATCGACTTGGTTTCCGTCTTTGAAGGAATCGGGAAGTGGAATCATGGCGATTTGACCGCTGATGAAGTGCGCCGCATTGAGTGTAACGCTTGCCCTGGACCTGGCGGCTGTGGCGGTATGTACACGGCTAATACTATGGCGACAGCCATTGAAGTCCTTGGTATGAGCTTGCCGGGGTCCTCTTCTCACCCAGCAGAGTCCCAAGATAAGAAAGACGATATCGTGGAAGCTGGCCGAGCAGTTGTTCGGATGTTGGAAATGGGGCTCAAACCTTCTGACATTTTGACCCGCGAAGCCTTTGAAGATGCCATTACAGTGACCATGGCTCTAGGGGGCTCTACCAATGCTACTCTTCACTTATTAGCTATTGCCCATGCGGCCAATGTGGAGCTGACGCTGGATGATTTCAATGTCATTCAGGAGCGTGTGCCGCATTTGGCGGATCTGAAACCATCTGGTCAGTATGTCTTCCAAGACCTATACAATGTCGGTGGTGTGCCTGCCGTTATGAAATATCTCTTGGCTAACGGCTTCTTGCATGGTGACCGCATCACTTGTACAGGTAAGACTGTGGCTGAAAATCTGGCAGAATTTGCCGATCTGACACCAGGTCAAAAGGTCATTATGCCGCTTGAAAATCCTAAGCGTGCGGATGGTCCACTGATTATCTTGCATGGTAATCTGGCTCCAGACGGCGCTGTTGCCAAGGTTTCTGGGGTTAAGGTGCGTCGCCATGTCGGACCAGCCAAGGTCTTTGACTCAGAAGAGGCTGCTATTGATGCAGTGCTGGCCGATGAAGTAGTAGATGGTGATGTTGTCGTGGTTCGTTATGTTGGACCAAAGGGAGGTCCTGGTATGCCGGAAATGCTGTCACTTTCTTCTATCATTGTCGGGAAAGGGCAGGGAGATAAGGTCGCTCTCTTGACAGACGGCCGCTTTTCAGGTGGTACTTACGGTTTGGTTGTTGGGCATATTGCTCCGGAAGCTCAGGATGGCGGGCCGATTGCTTACCTTCGCACTGGCGATATGGTCACGGTTGACCAAGACACCAAGGAAATTTCCATGGCAGTCTCTGATGAAGAGTTCGCGAAACGCAAGGCAGAAACGACTATTCCACCGCTTTACAGCCGCGGAGTGCTGGGCAAATACGCCCATCTGGTATCTTCTGCAGCCAAAGGTGCTGTTACCGACTTTTGGAAACCAGAAGAGACAGGTAAAAAGTAAGCAATACTACATAAGATGACAAAACCGCTCGAAAATGTTTCGGGCGGTTGTTTTTGTTAGGTTTAGAAAGTCGTTTAATGGGATAAATGAGGCTAGAAAACTAGCTAAGCAGAGATAGTCTATCTCGGACTAATCCCCAGCGCAATACGGCCGAAGCGGCTGATACGGGTGATTTTCCAAGCGGGGGACCAAGTGACTTCAACAGAGACGGTTTCGATGCCTTCGATTTTCTTGAGAGACTCGACAATCTCGATAGGAACAGTTTCGGTACAGCTGCAGGCTGTATCAGTAAAAGTCATGACAATCTTGCAGTGACCAGCCTCATCGAGGTTAATTTCATAGATGAGACCGAGATTGTAGACGTCCAGTTCGACCTCGGGATCGTAGATGGTTTCGAGTTTCTTGATTAATTCCTCTTGGATGGCTGCAGCGCGATCGTTGATTTTGATATCCTCTCTCATTCTCGGTCCTTCTTCCTATTTTGAATTGGTCTTATTTTCTCATAATTCTGACAATTTTTCAAGAAATTTTTAGTAAATGAAAAGGGATTTAGTCCTTATGGAGGAAAAATCCTCTTTTGGCTCCTCAAAATGATGGACTTATGGTAAAATATAGGTACTAAAGAAGGCGGAGGTCAGAAGATGAAATTACAAAAACCCAAAGGAACACAGGACATTCTTCCTCAGGAATCTGCCAAGTGGCAATATGTAGAAGACTTTGCCCGCAAGACATTTAGAAAATACAATTACGGCGAAATCCGCACGCCGATTTTTGAGCATTATGAGGTAATTAGTCGCTCGGTCGGAGATACGACAGACATCGTTACCAAGGAAATGTATGACTTTTATGACAAGGGGGATCGTCATATCACGCTGCGTCCGGAAGGGACAGCACCTGTGGTGCGTTCTTATGTAGAGAATAAGCTTTTTGCCCCTGAGGTGCAAAAGCCGGTCAAGGTCTACTATATGGGCTCTATGTTCCGCTATGAGCGGCCTCAGGCTGGTCGTTTGCGGGAGTTTCACCAGATTGGTGCGGAGTGCTTTGGTTCTAATAATCCTGCGACAGATGTAGAGATGATTGCCATGGCTGCCCAATTTTTCAAGGATATCGGTATCACTAATGTCAGCTTGGAGCTTAACTCGCTGGGGAATCCTGAGAGCAGATCTGCTTACCGTCAGGCCTTGATTGATTATCTGACCCCACTAAAGGCTAGCCTATCAGCAGATAGCCAACGTCGCTTGGAGGAGAATCCGCTGCGCGTGCTGGATTCCAAAGAGCCCGAAGACAAGGCGGCAGTAGAAGGTGCGCCGTCAATCCTAGACTATCTGGATGAAGAGAGCAGCGCCTACTTTGCGGCTGTTCGCTCCATGCTGGAGACACTGCAGATTCCTTATGTCATTAATACCAATATGGTTCGCGGACTGGATTACTACAACCACACGATTTTCGAGTTTACGACAGAGGTGGCTGGCAGCCAGCTGACCATCTGTGCCGGTGGCCGTTATGACGGGCTGGTTGCCTACTTTGGCGGTCCTGAAACACCGGCTGTCGGCTTTGGCATGGGCTTGGAACGCTTACTTCTGGTGTTGGATAAGCAGGGAGTGGAGTTGCCGATTGAGGCTGGTTTGGATGTTTATGTCGCTGTTTTAGGGGCTAGCGCCAATGGCAGTGCTTTGGAGCTGGTACAGGCTCTTCGCGCACAAGGATTTGCAGCAGAACGTGACTACCTAGACCGCAAGCTCAAGGCCCAGTTCAAGTCAGCTGATAACTTTAAAGCTAAAATCCTTATCACACTAGGTGAAAGTGAAGTTGAAAGCAATCAGGTGACTGTGAAAAATAACACAACACGTCAAGAAGTGACAGTTGATTTGGATAAAATAAAGGCTGATTTCCAAAGGGTATTTGAGGAGTTGGGTTTTTAAACTTTCCGAGAGTTTCAGCATCTTTTGATGTGAAGAAATAGGAAGCAGGCAGTTAAGGAAGTTATGAGAAAAATTTTGTTGTATTCGTTTATCCAAGGTTTGGCCATCTTTGTGATTGCGGGGCTGCTGGCTTATGTGGTGAGAGGAGACTTCTTCTTTCGTTACCTAGCGCCCATCTTCGGACTTGCTGCGGCTGTTTTTCGCTTTTTTACTTCCATGATTGTCAAGAGTTTGGCGCCGACTATTTATCAGGAAGAAGATAAAAAATAGTTTTTTCGACTATCACATACACTTTAATCCGAGTCATCCGCTCGGATTTTTATACTTTATGAAAAAGCAGTCTTTTTCTGAAAAATGCTCACTTTCCCTGCCTCTTTGTGGTAAAATAGTAAAAGAATTAAAATTTTGGAGAGTAAGAATGAAACGTTCAATGTATGCGGGACGTGTTCGTAGTGAGCATGTCGGTCAGGAAATCACTTTGAAAGGTTGGGTTGCCCGCCGTCGCGATTTAGGGGGCTTGATTTTTATTGATCTGCGTGACCGTGAGGGGATTATGCAGCTGGTCATCAATCCTGAGAGTGTCCCAGCAGAAGTTATGAAGACTGCTGAGAGTTTGCGCAGCGAGTTTGTCATTGAGGTGACTGGTAAGGTAGCCGCGCGTGAGCAGGCCAACGACAAGCTGGCTACAGGAAGTGTAGAGCTTCACGTGGACAGTCTGATGGTACTGAATACTGCTAAAACCACTCCTTTTGAGATTAAGGACGGAATTGAAGCCAACGATGATACGCGCTTGCGCTATCGTTATTTAGACTTGCGCCGGCCAGAAATGCTGGACAATCTCAAATTGCGTGCCAAAGTGACCCATTCCATTCGCAATTATTTGGACGAGCTGGAGTTTATCGATGTGGAGACACCGTTTTTGACCAAGTCAACGCCTGAAGGGGCGCGTGATTATTTGGTGCCGAGCCGGGTTAACCAATGTCATTTCTATGCCCTGCCTCAAAGCCCACAGATTACCAAGCAGCTTTTGATGAATGCTGGTTTTGACCGTTATTACCAGATTGTCAAGTGTTTCCGAGACGAGGACTTGCGTGGAGACCGTCAGCCAGAGTTTACACAGGTTGACTTGGAAACTTCTTTCCTATCGGAGCAGGAAATCCAAGACATTACAGAAGGCTTGATTGCCCGTGTCATGAAGGAAACCAAGGACATTGAAGTTGCCTTGCCTTTCCCACGGATGAAATATGATGACGCTTTGGCTCTTTATGGTAGTGACAAGCCAGATACTCGTTTTGAAATGTTGTTGCAGGACTTGACAGATCTTGTCAAGGGAATTGATTTTAAAGTCTTTTCTGAAGCACCAGCTGTCAAGGCGATTGTGGTGAAAAATGCTGCTGATAAATACTCACGTAAGGATATTGATAAGCTGACAGAGCAAGCGAAGCAGCATGGAGCCAAGGGCCTTGCTTGGATCAAATTCACTGGCGGAGAGCTGACTGGCCCTGTCGCTAAGTTCTTGACAGACCTGTCAAGCCAATTGACAGCTACTTTACAGCTTGAAGAAAATGATTTGGTCCTCTTTGTAGCAGATACTTTGGAGGTTGCCAATGCTGCACTGGGCGCTCTTCGTGTCCGTTTGGGCAAGGAGTTAGGCTTGATTGACCCTGCTGAGTTTAACTACTTGTGGGTGGTAGATTGGCCGATGTTTGAGTGGTCTGAAGAAGAAGGCCGCTACATGAGTGCCCACCATCCATTTACCCTGCCACAAGACCAAACAGCCCATGAGTTGGAAGGAGATTTGAGCAAGGTGCGGGCCATTGCCTACGATATCGTACTCAATGGCTACGAACTAGGTGGCGGTAGTTTACGGATCAATCAAAAAGATTTGCAGGAACGCATGTTTAAGGCTTTAGGCTTCTCAGCTGAGGAAGCTCAGGAGCAGTTCGGCTTTCTCCTAGAAGCGATGGACTACGGTTTCCCACCGCATGGAGGTCTGGCCTTAGGTTTGGATCGCTTTGTAATGATCCTTGCTGGAGAAGAAAATATTCGTGAAGTCATTGCTTTTCCTAAGAATAACAAGGCTTCTGACCCGATGACTCAAGCGCCAAGCATAGTCGCTCCTGCTCAATTAGAGGAATTAAGTTTACAAGTAGAAGTTCATGAAAAAGACTAAGTATTATAAACGCTTTCGCTTCTATATCCGCAGACTTGCTTATAATTTTAAATTACTACAAGTCTTGAGAAGTATTTCCAGAGAAAAATATGCTGAAAAGATCTCGGCTTCTGTGCTCTACGGTTTTTTATCCGCCGTCGCAGTTAATTTCTTTTTTCAACCGGGGCATGTTTACTCAAGCGGAGCAACAGGTCTAGCGCAGATTGTTACTGCTCTCAGTACCCGATTTCTGGGTTTCACTATTCCGGTTTCCGTTACCTTTTATGCGATTAATATTCCGCTGATGATTTTGGCTTGGTACCAAATCGGGCATAAGTTTACGGTCTTTACTTTTATCACAGTTTCAATGAGCTCGCTTTTTATTCAGTTTGTTCCAGAAGTGACGCTGACGACCAATCCTATCATCAATGCGCTTTTTGGGGGTGTCGTCATGGGAGCGGGGATTGGCTTTGCTCTCAAGTCAAGTATTTCGAGCGGAGGCACAGATATTGTCAGTCTGACCATTCGCAAGAGGACAGGCCGCAATGTCGGCAGTATTTCCTTGATTGTGAATGGGATTATTATGCTGATTGCTGGTCTGACTTTTGGTTGGGAATACGCTCTATACTCGATGATTACCATTTTTGTATCCAGTCGAGTGACCGATGCGGTCTTTACCAAGCAAAAGCGGATGCAGGCCATGATTATTACCAGCCATCCGGAAAGAGTGATTGATAAGATTCACAATAAACTGCACCGTGGAGCAACCATTATCAATGGAGCTGAGGGAACCTATAACCACGAACAAAAGGCGGTTTTGATTACAGTAATTACGCGTGCTGAGTTTAATGAATTTAAGTACATCATGAATCAGATAGATCCGACAGCGTTTGTCTCCGTGTCTGATAATGTACACATCTTGGGAAGATTTGTAGAAGAATAGAATCTTTGTAACTGTTTTCTGACAGCAAATCTAAGGCATTTAATCATTTCGATATTGATTAAAATAATGACCGCGCTTTTCTCCAATATAAAAGACGTTTTCTTTCTCATCCGGATGACTCGGAATGGAAAGAGAACGCCTTTTTGTATTTTCATTATTTCAACACAATGACTTGTTTGGCAGCAAGAGTGTAGGACTTAGCCGATGGAAGAATGGATTTTTTCAACCCAATCTGCGGATACTGAACAAATAATTCTTGCTTGTATTGGTTATCATATACGACTTCTTCATTTGAGAAGTTTATAACAATCGTCATTTGTTGTTTGCCTTGCTGAATGCGATATTCGACAAGAGTAGGGCTGAGCCATTCTACTTTACAGGCTTTTTTGATAGCCTTACTTGTAGCTAGGTGAAGCAGGGGATTGATTTTGCGGAATTCAATCAACCTTTGTAAAAACTCAATGTCTTCCTGATAGTGCAGGGAGCGAATCCAGTCTAGTTTGTTGATTTCATCAGGTTGATCATAGCTGTTGTCAATCAAATTTTTGGTGCGGAAGAATTCTTGACCGCTATGGATAAAGGGAACTCCCTGAGCAAGCAGAACAAGGTGCAGAGCTAAACGAGAATTGGCCAATCGGTTTCTGAGAGTGATTTCTGGATTCAGCAGATCGAAATAGTCAAAGACAGTTGCGTTGTCATGACACTCTACGTAGTTAATAGCCTGTGAAGGACTGATAAAGTGAGGTGTGCCGCTCAATCCGATATTCGCTGTTAGGATATTTTCCATTTGATTGGCTGATTGTTCATCCTCTGCCCTCTTTCCTTGAGCAATGGTTTGTTTTATAGTATTGCGGAAGTTATCGCTAAAGAAACCGTAGTCGGGCAGTTGTTCAGCATTGAATTGATGGGCTAGTAATTCGGTGTCATAGCCAGTGTCCATTTGCCATCCTTCACCGTACAGATGGATATTTGGATAAAGCGCTTTGAGTTCCTGAGCAATTTCTTGCATGGTTTGAATATCAAGGATTCCCATGAGGTCAAAGCGGAAGCCATCAAAGCCATAGAGACTGATCCACTGCTTAACGGATTGCTTAATGTAACGTCTGACCATAGCTTTTTCGCTGGCCACATCATTTCCGCAGAAAGTTCCATTTGTACGAAAACCAATAGCATTTAAGCGATAGAAATATCCGGGAACAATTTTTTCAAAAGCATAGCTGTCGGCATCATAAACGTGATTGTAAACCACATCCATAATAACGCTGATATCTGCTTGATGATAGGTCTCAATGGCCTGTTGCAATTCAAAAATTCGATTATAGGGATCGTGTGGATTGGTGGCAAAGCTCCCATCAGGGACATTGTACTGTACAGGGTCATATCCCCAGTTGTAGACTAATTCAGGATGTTTCTCATCTACACTGCCAAAATCATACAAAGGCATCAACTGGACGTGGGTAATTCCTAGATCTTGGAGGTATTGCAGACCGAAATAATGACCATCTATTTCCGGGGATTCAGTCAGGGAATTGAACTTACCTGGTTGGGAAAAACCAGCTTCCTTTTGCATAGAAAAATCCCGAACACTCATTTCATAGATGATGGCATCAGTTGGTTTCACCTGTGTTTTAGCACGATGGATTGTTTTTTTTATTTTATTCTGGTCAATAACAAAACTATTGCCGGAATTGGCATCGGATGATAGAGCGTAAGGATCGTGAACTTCTACCCACTTTCCATTTATTTTATGGAGATAGAAGTAAGACTGTCCTTCCAGATCTCCTGCTACCTGAGTGTACCACGTCCCTCTTTTCTGACGTTCCAAGGGATAAACTCTGGATTTGATATGAAGATGAACTTTTTCAGAAAGTGGAGCCCAAAGTTTAAATTCAGTAGCATTCTTGCTATAATGTGCTCCTAAATCTTCACCAGCATAATCAAATAACTCATCAAAGATTGGTTTTTGGACAATGTGTCGATACTGGAGAATCGTATGATTCCGGTCCTGATCGTATATGGTATAAATTTTTGTCAGGTCAATTGGCTCATTGGCTGAGACAGTATAGATAATCCGCTGTTCCTGATTGTTAATACTTTTAATCGTTAATGGGCTCGACCCATGCCGATCTTCAAGAGTGAAATGGATAGAATAGGCGTCGAAGGTTTTGGCCAATTCAATAGTGATGATATTCTCGTCATCTAAATAGGCTTGAAAGGTGCGAAATGCCATAATTTCTCCTTAACGGGTGATGATAGTATGTTGGATAAGTTGACGGTAACAAATGTGCTTATTTTCTTTACTGTCTTTGATAATTTGAAAAAGGGTACGGAACGATTCCTTACCGAGTTCGATAGCGTTTATATCTATGTAAGCCTCTACATCAATACGCGGTTTGATAGAGTCAAAGGTGATAATCGGTAATTGCTGGTCTTTATCTTTGAGATACTGGAGGGCTCCTTCTGCAGCCATACTGTCGGATGTTACAAATGCTTCAATCTCGTTGATTGGCATTTTTTCCATACTTTTATAGATACTATCCTCCAACAAAAAACCAAAAGAAAATTTCACTAGACTTTCATTCAGAGGAATAGCTGCTTCCTTAAGAGCCTGTTTGTAGCCGGCAAAACGGTCTTGAGAGACGACCAGTTCTTTATTCCCAGCTAGAAATGCAATTTTCCGGTAACCTTGATCAATAAAATATTTAGTCGCATCGTAGCCAGCCTTGATGTTGTCATTATCTACTAGAGAGATAAATGGCAACACGGCTTTCCCTAAGATAAGGAAGGGGAATTGATTGCTTACTGCAAACTCAACCAGCGGGTCGTTGGGCTTAGAATAAAGGAAGATCAAACCGTCTACGCGTTTCCCGAAGATCATTTGTTTGATATTTTCTAAGCGATGTTTTTCGTCCTGCCCAGTGCTAAGCTGAATGGCATAGTCGTAGTCCGAAGCGACTTGTGAAATGCCTCGTAGGACAGTTGGAAAGAATGGGTTTTGGTAAAAAACATCCGAATCATCTGGCAGGACCAGACCGATGACCTGGGTTGACTGACTGACCAGACTTCTGGCGTTGAGATTTGGATGATAGTCTAGCTCTTTCATAGCAGCGCGGACGCGCTTTTTAGTCTCATCACTGATGGTTGATTTGTTTTGTACGACGCGTGTCACTGTTGAGGGAGACACGCCTGCTAATTTCGCTACTTCTTTAATCGTAACGCGCATAATAACCTCCTAATTTCTGAAATCCTCATCGCGGAAATGTGTTTTGTAAAAAATAATCACTAAATAAAGAACAAACAAGATGTTTTGTACGGTGATAATCGTAGGCAGACTTTGTCCAAATAATCCACAAACCAGTCCGATGATAGTTGGCAATCCAAAGCAGTTGAGGATGAAATGATAGCATTCTTTAAAGGTTTTAAAAGAAAATAGCCGTGATTTCTTGGTCAGATAGAGCAGGAAGGAAGCACCGAGTGCCAGAAAGGCAAAGTTGATACTAAAGAGGAAACCTGCAGAGAGGACTAGAAAGAGGCTGACAACCAAGCGGTTTTGTTGGAACCAGTCTGCAGAAATTGCTTTGGTCAGGGCTTCTTTACTTTTCAGAGCTTTTTGATCAATGGCTTGATAGCGGATATTGGCCAGTTCTTTGCCTTCTTTAGTGATTTTGAGATTTTCTTTGTCGAAGTAAAGCGTCAGTTCCTTGCCTAATTTTAGTTCCTCGTGATGGCCGATAATGACGGTCCCAGCGGCATTGCGATGAATGCCTTCAGGATTTTCAGTGGTCAGTATGTGGTCTTTCATCTGAGCGTGATGGTCAAAGTCAATCATCACGTCTTCATCCAAAGTGTCAAAAGCCTTGTCAACAAAGGTATCCAGAGCATAGCTCGTCAAAGACGCTGTCTGAATCGCCACAGGAATCAAAGATAGAGAAATCAAAAAGACGCTGGTAAAGATGAGCTGGAACCAGCTGAGCATGCGACGATTAGCGAAGGTTTTTCTAAAACCAATCAAGCTCGAAAAATAATTAAAAGGATAAGGTAACATAGCTGTCTCTTTCTAAAATTACAATCAGGTGGTGGCCAATAAAGAACTTATTGGCTGCCATATAACTATAATCGTTTTAAAACAAAAACAGGGTGGGACAAGATTATCCCTTGTCTCCACCACTTGTTAAACCAGATACAAAATTCTTTTGCAGGAAGAAGAAGAGAATACAGATTGGAAGGGCAGTAAGAATCGCACCGGCAGCAAAGAAGGCAATTTTTTGATTCTTGACATCGCTGACGAAGGTACGAAGACCAACTGCAACCGTATAAAATTCTTTTTCACGAAGAAGGAAGCTGGAGAGGATGTAGTCTCCGAAAGGTCCCATGAAAGCCCAGAGAGCTTGCACAGCAATCATTGGACGAACGAGAGGCAGGACAATCTGCCAGAAGCGTCTGAAATGACCAGCGCCATCTAATTTAGCTGATTCATCCAGAGACATAGGAACTGTATCGAAGTAGCCTTTCATCAACCAAGCATTCATTGGAATACCACCACCCACATAAAGGAAGATGAGGAACCAGCTTTGGTTGAGGGCGTTGAGCATCAGTGCCATAACGAAGAAGGCGGTCAGAGCTGCAATCGTTGGCACCATTTGGATAATCAAGAAGAAGACCAAACTTTGCTTTCTTGCGATGAAATTATAACGGCTGTAAGCATAACCTGCAAGTACCACTATACTAGTTTGGACAACCATTGTCAAGACGGCGATGATAATGGTATTAAAGTACCAGGTGCCGTAAAGAGTCTCTGAGAAGAGACGAGAGAAGTTGTCCAGACTGAAGTTGATATCTGTGTCTAGCTTGAAGGCCACGACATTCCCCGTCTTGAAAGCCGACATAATCGTGATCAAGAGCGGATAGAGAATGATAATGGAAAGCACTACAAGGTAGAGATAGGTCAAGCTGTGGTTGATAAAACGTTTAAATTTAACAGAACTATTCATCTTATACATCCTCCATATCAAATGCGTGTAGTTTCTTGAAGGCAATCATAGAGATAGAGATGACGATGATGGAGATGATGAGGGTAACGGCCGCCGCCATTGAATACTGCGGTGCTGTACCTGTAGTCAAACGATAAATCCAAGAGATAAGGATATCGGTTGAACCGGCTCCTCCACCGACGCTACCAGGACCACCTGCATTGAAGAGGTAGATGATTGAGAAGTTATTAAAGTTAAAGGTGTATTGACTGATCAAAGTTGGTGCCGCAACCGCCAAGATCATCGGGAAAGTGATGCTGCGGAATTTCTGCCAAGCATTGGCTCCGTCGATGTAGGCTGCTTCGTAAAGGTCATTTGGAATGGACTGCAAAATACCCAAGGTTAGGACATAGATATAAGGGAATCCAAGCCAACCTTGCATCATGATAAGGGCAATCTTAGTCCAAGTCGGATCAGTCTTCCACGGAATCAGATGTCCATCCAAGAAAGGAAGAACTTTGCTGAGAAGCGGGATGACCTGAGTATTGATGGCCCCGATACTATCGTTGAACATATTTGAGAAGGTCAAGATAGTGATAAAGGCTGGAACAGCCCAAGGAAGCAAGAAGATAACACCGAAAATCCGTTTTCCTTTGATGAATGGCTGGTTAGCAATAATAGCAGTAAAAATACCGACTACGATTTGTAGAGTAGAGGCTGCCAACGCCCAGATGATGGTCCAAGTCAAGACAGAACCAAAGGCAGCACGGAAGGTGCTCAGTTGCCAAATGTTAGCAAAGTTGGTAAAGCCAACCCAATCCAACAGTTTATTTGGTGGCAAGTGTTTGAAATCATAGTTTGTAAAGGCGATCAAGAGTGTCACCAAGACAGGGAAAATGATTGCAAAGGTCATCGCAAGGTAGGAAGGAATGATGAGCAAGTAAGGGAAGCCATTTTCGTAGATTCCGTTCGTCATTTCCTTTAAGGTAGTGTGAACAGGGTAGTCATTATTCCACTGCTTAGCAACCGTACGGGCATCTTTCAAATTGAAGCCATAGAAAATCAGGAAAAATATCACGAGGATGAGATGGAAGGCACCACGAATCAGCATGAAGAGTGAATTATCACCGCGTACTTCCCCAAGAGTGATGAGATTTTCAATTTCTGGCAGGGCAATAGCTACAAAATAAGCTAAGAATGCAACAGTAACCCCAAGAAAGATGTATCCTTTGGCTTTTTGATCATTATAGATTTGCCCCAACCCTGGAATGAGGGAGCGCAACATGGCTTGTTTGGGATCTTTTTTTGTCATTGTAGTCTCCTTAAGATACGAGAAAGATTGAGGAATTGCACAAATACAATCCCTAATCCGAGTTTTGCTTATTAGAATATGAGGCAATCAGAGCAGAAGCCCTATTCTATCAAACAAGGGGTAGGGAAAATTCCCACCCCTCTATTTAAGCTTGTTTATTAGTTACCAAATTTTTGATCGATTGTTTCCTTGATCAATTTAACAGCATCTTCAGCAGAAGTCTTAGCGTCTTTCTTGCCACTTACAGCATCAAAGAGCATGTTTTTAGCTGGATCCCAAACAGTACTCATTTCAGAGATGTTTGGCATTGGTTCTGCAGATTTAAATTGTTTAACAACCGCGTCTGTCAATTCATCTTTCTTGCTTACAGCATATTCGCGTGCTTCTGTGTTAGCAGGAACTTCGTTTGTTGCATCGTAAAGAGCTTTTTGTTGTGCAGTTGATGCAAGGAAGTTAACGAATTTTTGTGCGCCTTCAATGTTCTTAGAACCAGCAGGGATAACCCAAGCTTTACCACCACCGAAGGCTTTGTAGTCTTTGCCGTTTGGAAGGGTAGGGATAGTAGCTACACCGTAGTTTACTTTAGCTTCTTTGAGAGCTGCAGCTTTCCAAGGACCATCAATAATTGCTGCAGTTTTTCCGTTTTGGAATTGAGTTTGAATCAGGTTAGCAGCACCTTCGGTATCTTGCATACCTTTAGGCCATTTTTCATACCAAGATTTAGCGTATTCAATTCCTTTGATAGAACCTTCGTTAGCCAAGCCTACATCTTTAGGATCAGTACCGTCTTTACCAAAGACATAAGCGCCATTTCCTGAAAGGAGACCATAAGCATAGTAGAAGTTTGTCCAGTCAGCAAGGAAAGCAGATGTTTTACCTTCTTCGCCTTCAAAAGCGTACTTGCTGTCTTTTGCCAATTCTTCAACTTCAGCAAAAGTTGTTGGAGCTTTTTGGATCAAGTCTTTGTTGTAGTACATTACCAAAGTTTCGATAACAGCAGGAGCACCATAAGTAGTTCCATCAATTGTTACAAGAGATTTAGTAGTGTTATCAGTCTTAGCTTCCTTTTCTAGCTCAACTTCTGAAAGTTGTCCATCTGCACCAAGGCTTCCTACGCGGTCGTACGGAGCCATCATAACATCTGGGGATTTGCCAGATTGGTTGTCGAGTGAAAGGTTGTCAAGACCTGTAAGGGCGTCACCTGTTTTGATTGTAACTTTAGTGCCAGTTTCTTTTTCATAAGCTTTGGCAACTTCTTCCATGTAGCTCTTGTAGCCTTCATCTACATAAGCTGTAATTTCGTTGCTTGCAGCAGCATCTTTATTAGAAGACTTGCTTCCGCAGGCCGCCAAAAGTAAACCAGCTAAAGTAACGGTTCCTAACACAGCCACGCTCTTTAACACTCTATTTTTCATGATTATTCCTCCTAAAGAATAAAAAAATGTAATGATTTCTAAGAAAGCGGTTACTCAGCGCAAACGTTTTCTTGACTAAAAATAATTTTAACACAAAAAGTAAACGTTTGCAATATCTTTTTGAAAAAAATTAAAAAATTTTTAAAAAGGTCTGTGTTCACCCTATTTATAATAGAATAGATACAGTTTTTTAGTGTGAAAAATAAAAAAATATCAAAAAAGCTTGCGCTTTAAAAAAAAATAAGTTATAATCTAATCGACGCAAACGTTTTCACTTAATAAAGTAGGAAACGGCAGGAAAAATTTTTTTGAGGTGACAACATGAAAGCAAGACAAAGTGGTGTATTGATGCACATTTCCTCTTTGCCAGGTAAATACGGGATTGGCTCTTTTGGTCAGTCTGCTTATGATTTTGTGGATTTCTTAGTTAGAACTAAGCAACGCTATTGGCAAATTTTGCCTTTGGGAACCACCAGTTATGGAGATTCTCCTTATCAGTCGTTCTCAGCGTTTGCTGGAAATACACATTTCATTGACTTGGACTTTTTAGTTGATGAAGGTTTACTGAGCGAAGAAGATCTGCACGGTATTAATTTTGGCGATAATCCTCGAGAAGTGGATTATGCAAAAATTTTTGAGGCTCGTCGTCCGCTTTTGGAAAAAGCGGTTGCTCGCTTCCTTGAAATTGGAGATGTTGACAGTTTTTATCGCTTTGCTGAAGAAAATGCAGCTTGGCTGGAAGTTTTTGCAGAATATATGGCTATCAAGGAACATTTTGATAACCTAGCTTGGACAGAGTGGCCAGATGAGGCTATCCGTCGTCGTGAAGTTGACCGTTTGGCTCATTACCGCAGCGAATTATCAAATAAATTGGTTTATCACCGTGTGACTCAGTATCTTTTCTTCAAGCAATGGCTACAACTCAAAGCCTATGCAAACAAGCATCATATTGAAATTGTTGGAGATATGCCGATTTATGTTGCGGCTGACAGCTGCGATGTTTGGTCTCAGCCTCATTTCTTCAAAACAGACGAAGTAGGCAAACCAACCTGTGTTGCTGGATGTCCGCCAGATGAGTTTTCTGCAACTGGTCAACTTTGGGGCAACCCAATCTATGACTGGGAAGCAATGGACCGTGACGGCTATGTTTGGTGGATTGATCGTTTGCGCGAAAGTTTCAAGATTTACGATATTGTTCGAATTGACCACTTCCGTGGCTTTGAGTCTTACTGGGAAGTACCAGCTGATTCTGAAACATCTGCAACTGGTAAATGGGTGAAAGGTCCTGATTACAAACTTTTTGCAGCTGTTAAAGAAGCACTTGGTGAACTCAATATTATTGCAGAGGATCTTGGCTTCATGACCAATGAAGTAATTGAGCTGCGTGAACGCACTGGATTCCCAGGTATGAAGATTCTTCAATTTGCTTTCAATCCGAATGATGAAAGTATTGACAGCCCACATTTAGCGCCAAACAATTCCGTTATGTACACAGGAACTCATGATAATAACACGGTTCTTGGCTGGTATCGTGATGAAATTGATGATCCAACCCGCGAATACATGGCTCAGTACACTAATCGTAAAGAATACGAAACAGTTCCGCATGCTATGCTTCGCACTATCTTTGCTTCTGTCAGCTTTATGGCCATTGCTACTATGCAGGATCTGCTGGAATTGGACAGCTCAGCACGGATGAACTATCCATCTACTATTGGCGGTAACTGGGCATGGCGGATGACGGCTGACGAGCTGAATCCAATCGTCGAAGGTGAGCTTTACAGCTTGACCAAGACTTACCGTCGTATGAATACCGATTTAATTAATAAATAAAGAATAGCTAATTAGACTTGAAGGGAGTAATCATGTCAAACTTACAAACTTATATCAAAAATACTTATTCAAAAAATCTTGCTGATTGCAGCAATGAAGAACTTTATCTGGCTCTTTTAAACTATACTAAATTAGCCAGCGCTCAAAAACCAGTAAATACTGGGAAAAAGAAACTCTACTATATCTCAGCTGAGTTCCTGATTGGTAAACTTTTGTCTAACAACTTGATCAACCTTGGTCTTTATGATGATGTTAAACATGAGTTGGCAGCAGCAGGTAAAGACCTGATCGAAGTAGAAGAAGTGGAATTGGAGCCATCTCTTGGTAACGGTGGCTTGGGTCGTTTGGCAGCTTGCTTCTTGGACTCTATCGCAACACTTGGATTGAACGGTGACGGTGTGGGTCTTAACTACCACTTCGGTCTCTTCCAGCAAGTTCTGAAAAACAATGAGCAAACCACTATTCCAAACTTCTGGCTGACAGAACAAAATTGGCTGGTTCGCTCAAGCCGTAGCTACCAGGTGCCGTTTGCTCACTTCACACTGACATCAACTCTTTACGATATTGATGTGCCAGGTTACAAGACACCTGCTAAAAACCGCCTGCGTCTCTTTGATTTGGACTCAGTAGATTCTAGCATTATTGCGGATGGTATCGACTTTGATAAGACAGATATCGCTCGCAACTTGACACTCTTCCTCTATCCAGATGATAGTGACAAGCAAGGTGAGTTGCTCCGTATCTTCCAACAATACTTCATGGTTTCAAACGGTGCGCAATTGATCATCGACGAAGCGATCGAAAAAGGAAGCAACTTGCATGATCTTGCAGACTACGCAGTTGTACAAATCAATGACACTCACCCATCGCTGGTTATTCCTGAGTTGATCCGTCTTTTGACTGCGCGTGGTATCGAGCTTGATGAAGCGATCTCAATCGTTCGTAACATGACTGCCTACACAAACCACACCATCCTTGCTGAAGCCCTTGAAAAATGGCCTCTTGAATTCTTGCAAGAAGTGGTTCCTCACTTGGTACCAATCATTGAAGAATTGGATCGTCGTGTCAAAGCAGAGTACAAAGATCCAGCTGTTCAAATCATTGACGAGAGCGACCGTGTACACATGGCCCACATGGATATCCACTATGGCTACAGTGTTAACGGGGTTGCAGCACTCCACACTGAAATCTTGAAGAATTCTGAGTTGAAAGCTTTCTACGATATTTATCCAGAGAAATTCAACAACAAGACAAACGGTATTACATTCCGTCGTTGGCTTATGCACGCTAACCCACGTTTGTCTAGCTACTTAGATGAACTTCTTGGTCGCGACTGGCACCATGATGCTGCTAAGTTGGAAGGCCTACTTGACTTTGCTGGTAAGCAAGAAGTGAAAGAAAAACTGGAAGGCATTAAGTCTCACAACAAGCGTAAATTGGCTCGTCACTTGAAGGAGGCTCAAGGTGTAGAAATCAATCCAGACTCTATCTTTGACATCCAAATCAAGCGTCTGCACGAGTACAAACGTCAACAAATGAACGCTTTGTATGTGATCCACAAATACTTGGATATCAAGGCTGGTAACATTCCTGCGCGTCCAATCACTGTCTTCTTTGGTGGTAAAGCAGCTCCTGCTTACACAATTGCTCAAGACATCATCCACCTCATCCTTTGCTTGTCAGAAGTGATTGCTAATGATCCTCAAGTGGCTCCACACCTGCAAGTAGTTATGGTTGAAAACTACAATGTTACAGCGTCTAGCTTCCTGATTGCAGCTGGTGATATTTCTGAGCAAATCTCACTTGCTTCTAAAGAAGCTTCAGGTACTGGTAACATGAAATTCATGCTTAACGGTGCTTTGACACTTGGTACCATGGACGGTGCCAATGTGGAAATTGCTGAATTGGTTGGCGAAGACAATATCTACATCTTTGGTGAAGATTCAGAAACTGTTATCGACCTTTATGCTAAGTCAGCTTACAAGCCTAGCGAATTCTACGCTCGTCAAGCAATCAAACCATTGGTGGACTTCATCGTAAGCGATGCTATTCTGGCCGTTGGTAAGAAAGAACGTTTGGAACGCCTTTACAATGAGTTAATGAACAAAGACTGGTTCATGACTCTACTTGACTTGGAAGACTATATCAAAGTCAAAGAGCAAATGCTTGCAGACTACGAAGACCGCGATGTTTGGATGGAAAAAGTCATTGTGAACATCGCAAAAGCTGGTTTCTTCTCAGCAGACCGTACAATCCAACAATACAATGACGAAGTATGGCATTTGGAGAACTAATTCCAATGACCATTAAAACTCTCAAGAAAATTTTCTTGAGAGTTTTTTGCTTGTCTTCTAAAAGAGTAATTTCTAAGAACAGGAGGGGCTCTTGCCTTTGGAGCTTTTTCGGTGTATAATAACATATATGTTTTTGAAAAAGGAGAAAGTGATGAAAAAGCCAATTTATCTTTATATTTTAGTCGGTCTGTCTTTGCTCTTGTCTTTATTGGGAATATATGCTACGATGGTGCCTTCCACTCCTAAAAGTGCAGCGGCCTATGAAGGAGCAGGTATTCCTGAAGATGTTGTAAAACAGCTGGTAGATTACACTGCTAAAAATAGTGAATTTGTACAGAATCCACTAAACAAAATTTTGGCTATTCTCAGTCTGATTGTGATCATTGCGGCATTAGTCTTCTTGATTCGTAAGAATATTGTCTATGCAAACTTAACTTATCTTGCCTATCTTGTAATTAGCATCATTGGGATTGCCTATAGTTATATCGGCGCTTCTTCTTTGCTAAACGTTTTAGACGCGCAGTATCGTAAGCTTGTATCAGGTGGACTTTTAATTTCAACGGTTGTTATGCTAGTTATAAACCTTATCTTTTTAGGCTTGGTTCTTTATAAATTAATGAAGCAGCAAAAAGAATTGGAAAAGGATGAGTTGGGATAAGAGCTCTTCCCGATAGCAGATTAAGATTTGACAAAAAACATCCGAGAGCTTACAATTTAAGGAGTTCTCAGATGTTTTTTATTTAGAATGGAGAAAATATGAAAGTTTCCTTAGTTTATATCAGCCTGAGTGGCAATACAGAAAGCTTTGTCCGCCGTTTGACAGATTATTTGCTGGAACATCATCCAAGTTTAGAAGTGGAAAAAATCCATATCAAAGACTTGGTTAAAGAAGGCCAGCCTTTCTTTGAAATGCAAAACCAATTTATTGCTTTTCTGCCGACCTATTTAGAAGGCGGAAATGGTGTTGATAATGGTGATGTCGAAATTTTAACGACAGATGTTGCAGATTTCATTGCCTACGGCAATAATGCCAGCAAGTGTTTTGGGGTTGTCGGCAGTGGCAATCGCAACTTTAACAATCAATATTGTCTGACTGCCAAGCAATATGCAAAACGCTTTGGCTTCCCCGTATTAGCTGATTTTGAAATGCGTGGAATGTTGGGAGATATCAAAAAAGTGGCTGGAATCATTGAGAATCTCTACCGAATCGAGGATTAAGACAAGAAAAACGCAGGAAGTCAACGTTTTGTGAAATGAACTTCATGCGTTTTTGTCTTCTTTTAATGTTAGATGGAAGAAGCGGATTACTTTCTGAGCCTTATCTATTACATTTTTTCAGGAGCATCGACACCGAGCAAGCGAAGAGCTTCTTTTAATACCAGAGCGGTTGAGTAGCTAAGTGCCAAGCGGCTGTCGCGTTCAGGGCTATCGTCTAAGATGCGGGTATGGGCATAGTATTTGTTGAAAGCTTGAGCTAGACTGATGGCATACTTGGCAACCAGAGATGGCTCAAAGTTGTCAGCTGCACGTTTGACTACACGAGCGAAGTCTTGGAGCAGTTTGATAATTTCCCAGCTTTCAGCATCGTTTAGACTGTAATTTGCCTCTGGATTTGGCTGGAAGTCAGCCTTGCGCAGGATAGATTGGATACGAGCATAAGCGTATTGGATATACGGACCAGTTTCTCCTTCAAAGGAAACCATAGCTTCCAAATCGAAGTCGTAGCCGTTGCGACGATCCGTCTTAAGATCGTAAAATTTAACGGCACCAACACCGACTGCATGGGCAACGGCTTCTTTGTTTTCCAAATCTGGATTTTTCGCTTCAATCTGCGCCTTGGCACGGCTGATAGCTTCTTGAAGAGTGGGCTCTAACAGAATGATATTGCCTTTACGTGTTGACAGTTTTTGACGGTTCTTGGTGACTAGACCGAAGTCCACGTGGATCATATCGTCGCTCCAGTCAAAGCCCATCTTTTTCAGGACAGCCTTGAGCTGACGGAAGTGGTTGGATTGTTCCTGTCCTACTACATAGACATTTTTGACAAAGTTATACGTGCGGGCACGATACATTGCTGTCGCGATATCACGGGTGATATATAGAGTGGCACCGTCTGATTTTTTAATCATAGCTGGTGGAAGGTTGACATCATCCAAGTCCACAATGCTGGCACCCTTAGATTCTTTCAGAAGGCCCTTGTCTTCCAAGATTTGTACACCTTCGTCCATCTTGTCATTGTAAAAGGCTTCACCGTTTAGACTATCAAATTGGACGCCTAGCAAGTCATAGATACGGTTGAATTCGACCAGACTTTCATCGCGGAACCATTGCCAGAGTTCGGTTGCTTCTGGATCTCCATCTTCCAGCTTTTTGAACCAGAGACGTCCTTCGTCATCTAAGCTTGGATCATTTTCGATTTCAGCGTTGATGCGGACATAGAGTTCCAAGAGTTCATCAATTGGGTTGGCCTCGACAGCTGCCTTGTTACCCCATTTTTTATAGGCAACCATGAGGAGCCCGAATTGTTTGCCCCAATCACCCAAGTGATTGACCTTGATGGTATTGTAGCCTAGCTTGCGGAAGATATTAGACAAAGCATCTCCGATAACGGTCGAACGAAGGTGACCGACAGAGAAAGGTTTAGCAATGTTAGGGCTGGATAGGTCAATTGTGACATTTCCATTCTTGCCTTCATCTTGCTGGCCATAATCAGCGCCTTCTTTAATCACTTCTTTGATGACTTGGCCAGAGATTTCTGCCTTATTGAGGAAGAAGTTGACGTAAGGCCCAGTTGCAACAACTTTTTCAAAATAAGTGGTGTCAAGTTTTTCTACAATATCAGCAGCGATAGCTTGTGGAGCCTTGCGTTCTACCTTTGCAAGAGAGAAGGCAGGAAAGGCAATATCCCCAAGATCGGAACTTTTTGGTTGCTCTAATAAATTTAAAATAGCGTCTTGGTCAAGGCCGTTAATTACCTTAGCCAATTCGCTGGTTATTAATTGTTTATTATCCATATTTACTCCTTTGGGTCTTTTGTTACTATTCTATCACATTTTTAATGGAATCTTCAATTTTTTTGGGCCTAATCTGAATTTTTTGGTATAATTAAGGGATAAATATTCAAAAGAATGAGGTAAAAATGAAGAAAATCGATCGTCATCAGATAATCAAAATGATGATTAAGCAAGAAAAGCTAGGGACGCAGAAAGAGATTCAGGAACGATTAGAGAAACAGGGAATTTTTGTAACTCAAACGACTCTTTCGCGGGATCTGCGCGAGATTGGTTTAACAAAGCTTCGGAAAAACAATCAAATTTATTATATTGTAGCGCAGGAAACAGAGGAAATGAACTTGGTTGAATTCTTAGCTAAGCATATTCAAAGTGTTGCTAGGGCTGAATTTTCACTGGTTTTCAGAACTGGTTTGGGAGAAGCAACTGTGTTGGCTAATGTTGTTGATGGAGCCTTGGATGACCGGATTTTAGGAACTGTGGCTGGCGCCAATACTTTATTGGTTATTTGTCGAGATAGGGCGGCAGCTGAGGAAATAGAGGGGAATGTCAAGGAACGGATGGCATAGATAGCTATGTTGGAGAGGGCAAAGAGGTTGGAGACAGAGTCTTAGCCTCGTTTATTTTGCATGAGAAGACTTATTTT
Organism: Streptococcus sp. Marseille-P7376; assembly: GCF_902460385.1. NCBI lineage: Bacteria > Bacillati > Bacillota > Bacilli > Lactobacillales > Streptococcaceae > Streptococcus > Streptococcus sp. Marseille-P7376. The sequence goes on along the minus strand of NZ_CABPTS010000007.1, from coordinate 45,496 downwards.
CAGGGAAAGTCTCTGGCTAGGTTTTTGGAAAGGATAAAAATGGCAGCAGAAAAATTATCACCCGGTATGCAGCAGTATGTGGATATCAAGAAGGACTATCCAGATGCCTTTCTGCTTTTTCGTATGGGCGATTTCTATGAGTTGTTTTATGATGATGCGGTCAATGCGGCTCAGATTTTAGAGATTTCTTTGACCAGCCGCAATAAAAATGCGGACAATCCCATTCCTATGGCAGGAGTGCCTTATCATTCGGCTCAACAGTACATTGATGTTTTAGTCGAATCAGGTTATAAGGTAGCGATTGCTGAGCAGATGGAGGACCCCAAACATGCAGTCGGTGTGGTTAAGAGGGAGGTGGTCCAAGTCATCACCCCAGGGACAGTTGTAGACTCTAGCAAACCTGATGCAGCAAATAATTTCTTGGTTGCTCTGGATTGGGCAGACGGAGTCTATGGTCTAGCCTACATGGATTTGGTGACAGGTGAGTTTCAGGTGACCAGTCTGAAGGACTTTTCTCTAGTTTGCGGAGAGATTCGCAATCTGCGGGCTCGAGAGGTAGTATTGGGTTATACCTTGTCTGAGGCGGAGGAGCAGGTCCTGGCAGGTCAGATGAATCTCCTTTTGTCTCCTGTCAAGGAGCCTTTGGATGATGTCCAGCTCTTAGGCAGTGATTTGTTGCCTATTGAGTACCAGACGGCGGGGAAACTATTGGCTTATGTTCGCCAGACCCAGATGCGGGAGCTCAGCCACCTTAAGAAAGCCCATCATTATCAAATTCAGGACTATTTGCAGATGGACTATGCCACCAAGGCTAGTTTAGACCTTACAGAGAATACCCGAACTGGTAAGAAGCATGGTAGTCTTTACTGGCTGATGGATGAGACCAAAACAGCTATGGGAGGACGCTTGTTGCGGACGTGGATTCAACAGCCCTTGATTGACCAGAAGCGGATTGTCCGCCGTCAGGATGTAGTCCGGATTTTTCTGGATCATTTCTTTGAGCGGAGTGATTTGACAGAAAGCCTTAAGGGAGTCTATGATATTGAACGGCTAGCCAGCCGAGTATCCTTTGGTAAGACCAATCCCAAGGATCTGCTGCAGCTGGCTTCAACCTTGAGCAATGTCCCTCAAATCAAAGCTATTTTGCAGGGCATTGGCAGTCCGGTGCTGGATGAGCTGATTGGTCGTTTGGATGAAATCCCAGAATTGGCTGCCTTGATTAGCTCTGCTATTTCTCCAGATGCCCCTCATATCATCACTGAGGGTAATATCATTCGGACCGGTTTTGATGAGACCTTGGACAAGTACCGGGTGGTCATGAGGGATGGGGCTGGTTGGATTGCTGCTATCGAGGCTAAGGAGCGGGAAGCCAGTGGAATCAATAATCTAAAAATTGATTACAATAAAAAAGATGGTTACTACTTCCATGTGACTAATTCCCAGCTAGCTCATGTACCTAGCCATTTCTTCCGCAAGGCGACGCTGAAAAATTCCGAGCGTTTTGGGACAGAGGAACTGGCGCGGATTGAGGGAGAGATGCTGGAGGCGCGTGACAAGTCCGCCAATCTGGAATATGAGATTTTCATGAGGATTCGGGAGGAAGTAGGTAAGTATATCCAACGCTTGCAGGAACTGGCCGTTGCCTTGGCCACGGTGGATGTTCTCCAGAGCTTTGCGGTTGTCGCTGAGACCCAGCATCTGGTTTGCCCGGTCTTTACCGAGGAGCGAGCTCTAACTGTCGAAAAGGGGCGGCATGCTGTGGTTGAGAAAGTCATGGGAGCCCAGAGCTATATTCCTAATAGTATCACCTTGGATCCAGTTACCAATATCCAGTTGATTACCGGCCCTAATATGAGTGGGAAATCAACTTATATGCGCCAGTTAGCCATCATCGTCATCATGGCACAGATGGGCTCCTATGTACCGGCGGAATCTGCTAGTCTCCCTATTTTTGATGCGATTTTCACTCGGATCGGGGCGGCGGATGATTTGGTGTCCGGCCAATCTACCTTTATGGTGGAGATGATGGAGGCCAACCGAGCCATTCGGCAGGCTAGCGATCGTTCGCTCATTCTCTTTGATGAGCTGGGGCGCGGGACGGCTACCTATGATGGAATGGCTCTGGCTCAGGCTATTATCGAGTACATTCATGACCGAACAGGGGCCAAGACTCTCTTTGCGACCCACTATCATGAGCTGACGGCTTTGGAGGATAGCCTAAAGCACTTGGAGAATGTCCATGTTGCTACCTTGGAACAGGATGGCCGAGTCACTTTCCTCCATAAGATTGAGCAAGGACCAGCTGATAAATCCTATGGGATTCATGTGGCGAAGATTGCCGGACTTCCGGATGACTTATTAGGCCGAGCTGACCATATTCTAAGTCAGCTAGAAAGTCAAGAAAGACAGACATTGGCAGCTTCTCCTAAGTCAGCAGGTAGTCAGCAAGTGGCTGAACAAATTTCTCTTTTTGCAGAAGGGCCGGAAAATCCAGTTCTGACTGAATTGAGAAATTTGAATATCTATAATATGACTCCGCTGGAAGTCATGGCGGCGGTAGCCGAGCTCAAGAAAAAGCTGTAAAAACAAACCTAAAGAGCCTGAAACTTGTTCAAGCTCTTTTTTTGCTTCAGTCACTTTTTGTAATCGCTTAGAAGCTTGTTACTGAGGCGATAATTTATATTTACATGGTGGTGGGAATGCTGTATAATTAGACTATATAGCTTATACTACATTGGTGTTAAATAGGAGAACGGAGTAAAAGCAATGGGATTTTGTACTAACTGTGGTTTTGCGCTTGCTGAAGGTGTTAAATTTTGTGGTGCCTGCGGAACAGCTGTAGGAGAAAGGGAAGCAGAGACATCAAAACGAAAAATACTATATGATGGTGAACTGCATAAATGTTCGAATTGTGGAGAGTTAGTTGATTCTTTTAAAAGCCATTGTTCATCATGTGGCTATGAGTTTAGAAATCTTCACTCAATAAGTTCAGCAAGAGATCTTGCTATTAAACTAGAAGAAATTGAAGCACAAAAAATGCCTCATATTGAATCTAAAAAATCGCTTATAAAGTCAGTATTTGGTCGTGACTTCAAAGATGTCGATGAAGTTGCGGAAGCACAAAAAAGATTTGATAGACAAAAAGGAGAGCAAAAATCTAATATAATAGTTAATTTTCCTGTGCCAAATACAAAAGAAGACATACTTGAGTTTATGATTCTAGTATCTTCTAATATTAACATGAAAAAAGAATTGAATGATGAAGAGACAAAAGCTTGGATTTCAAAGTTGGAACAAATTTATGAAAAAGCTCAGCTAGTAATGGGAGACACACCTCATTTTTATAAAATAAATAAGATTTATACAGAGAAAAAAAGACAAATAAGAATTCTAAAAATTAAATCAGGATTAATATTTTACGTTTATTTTGCATTTGTTTTTGTTCTGTTTTATTCTCTTTTGCTTTGGCACTATACTATTGCTACAGTTGGGGTGACTATAGGAGTAGTTGTTTTAGCTTTTGTGGGATATAAATTATTCAAAAAATATTTGAAACAGTAGAGAGGACTCTAATGCTATTATTTGGTAATAAAAAAATAGGCGGTTTCATGGATGAGATTCGTTGTGATGAAGTGTCCTATTTGATATGGAAGTGGCACCCTGTAGGAGTGAAACAGGGTGTAGGTAATAGAGAAAATGCCATTCGTTGGGGTTCTTCTCTGCGAGTCAAAGATGGAGAGGTTGCTGTCTTTGTCTATAAACAAAAAGATGGCACACTGCAGGACTTTATTGTAGGTCCATATGATCAGACTATTAAGACCTCTAACTTTCCTGTGCTGGCAAGCATAGTAGGTCTGGCTTATGAAGGTGGCACACCATTTCCGGCAGAAGTCTATTTCATAAATCTTGCGCAAATTATTCAAGTCAAGTTTGCAGTGCCGTTTTTTGATGTCTATGATCCAAGGTTTTTAGATTTTGGTGTACCTGTTGCAGTTCGTGGTATGATTAATTTTAAAATTACTGATTATAAAGAATTTATCAAGTTACACAGGCTGAATACTTTTAATCTTGATGATTTTCAAAAGCAAATTCGGGATGCTGTAGCCCGATATGCTAAACATATTGTAACGAATGCTCCTGCAGACAATAACATTCCTGTCATTAATCTTGAAAGCAAAATTTCACAAATCAATGAAGCTCTTGAACATGATGTCATGAAAAGATTAAAGGAGAATTTTGGTGTCACTGTTTCAAGTCTTGATATAGCTTCAATAGAGATAGATAAATCAAGTCAAGGCTATCAACAGCTTATGTTGGTTACCAAGGATGTTACCACAGCTAAAATACAAGCTGAAACTACTGACTATGTTGAACGGATACGTATCCAACGTGAAGAAGGACAATATGCGCAACATAAGCAAACACAATCTGCAAACCTAGGTGCATTTCAAGTTGAAAAGCAGTCCGAAGTTGGTATTGCTGGCGCTGATGCATTGGGGCAAATGGGCGCTAATGGTTCGGGAACAGTTTCTCTGGGAGGCGATGCAGGCTTCAACCCCGCTGCTATGGTGGCAGGAATGGCAGTAGGAGGTGCTGTAGGCCAAAATATTGCTGGAGCTATGAATAATATGATGTCAGGCAACTCCCAACAACAGTCAGTTGTTTCGCCTCCTCCGATTCCAACAACTGCTTACCATATTGCTGACAATGGACAAGCATCTGGACCTTATGATAGAAATACCCTAACACAAATGTCTCTATCAGGGCAATTCCTCCCTTCAACCTTAGTCTGGAAACCAGGAATGGCAGAATGGATGAGAGCAGATACAGTTGATGATTTGAAAGAGATGTTTATGCCTCCAATTCCGCCAGTAGGATAAAAACAGTTCGAACTCGAACTGTTTTTATTTCTCACGATTTACTAGACAAACCGTTATTGATTTTTTGAATGTTGCGGTAGGTGTGGCAGTAGATGGCGCCTGAAATAATTAGATAGATAAGGGTGAATTCCCCGACGGCAGTCAGTGTCAGGCTGAGTATTTTTTCTCTTGGGAAAAATCCAGCTAGATTAGCCAAAAGTGCAAAGGTCAGAATCATCACGCCATAGTGGCTGACGACGGAGCGCAGGATGCTCCAATCTCTTTGGAAGAAGCTTCCACTCCATCTGAAGATAGCTCCCATAATAAACCAGATAAGCATGCAGTAGAGCATGATGAGGGAAACATGGACATGCTGGCTCAAAAAGAATTGGCCGATAGGAGAGCGAGGGTGAAGGGGTAGATAAGCTGGATTGTAAAAATAAGAAACAATCATGGAGAAGAAGAGACCGATGAAAATCCCTCCAATCCCTCCGAAAAATAGTTCTTTAAGACGAGTTTTCATAATTGCAACCTTTCTTTGATAGATTTGAGATAGCGGCGGGATGAGTATGTCTGGTCACCGTTTTTCAGAAATATTTGAATCAGACCATTTGGAGTCAGCTTGAGGTGGCTGATTTGTTGGCTATTGATAATCTCCGACTGAGAAATCTGCAGGAAATAGTCCGGCAGAACCTGCAACAACTGATAAAGAGCTTGTTGAGCTCGGTATCCGTCTTTTGCTGTTCGGATCTGAACCTGCCGATTTTCTGTATAGATTCGGTGGATTTCCTTAGTGTCTAGCAAATAGATTTCATCCTCTTTCTTGGCATGAATCTTGTCCTGTTTGCCTAGATTTTGAGCAAAGCGGACCAATTCCTGAATGCTTTCTGTCATGAGGCGAGCCTCAATGCTGATGGAGTCTTCTGAGACTTGAGAATCGATTCTTAGCTTAACTTTCATAACTTCCTCCTTTCACCCTTATTAAACCGCAACTCAGCAGAGAAAACAAGCCCTTTTGTCTATGTGGTAGCTGTTAGTGTCTATCTGGTTTGGATTGTAAGCAGAATGGTCGAGACAAGGTTGACCTCTGATAGAAAGAGTCCAATGTGTTATAATAGATAGCAGAACAAATACGGAGAAAAAGATGTCAAAAATTATCGAACTTCCAGAAATTCTAGCCAATCAGATTGCGGCCGGTGAAGTCATTGAGCGGCCCAGCAGCGTGGTCAAGGAGCTAGTGGAGAATTCAATTGATGCGGGTGCAAGCCAGATTACCATCGAAATCGAGGAGGCCGGACTCAAGAGCATTCAGGTGACGGATAATGGCGAGGGCATAGACTACGAAGATGTCCCTCTGGCCCTTCGACGCCATGCTACCAGTAAAATCAAGAAGCAGGCGGATCTCTTTCGGATTCGAACACTGGGTTTTCGTGGTGAGGCCATTCCTTCCATTGCTTCTGTCTCACGTTTTACCATTGAGACAGCAACGGAAGCCGGCCAGCACGGGACCTTGCTAGTTGCCAAAGGCGGTGAAATTGAAGAGCATGAGCCTACTAGCAGTCCGGTGGGAACGAAAATCAAGATAGAAGATCTCTTCTTTAATACTCCAGCCCGGCTCAAGTATATGAAGAGCCAGCAGGCTGAGCTGTCCCATATCGTTGATGTGATTAATCGGCTCAGTCTGGCTCATCCAGAAGTGGCTTTCACCCTTGTCAGTGACGGCCGCGAAATGACACGGACTGCCGGTAGTGGCAATCTGCGTCAGGCTATTGCAGGTATCTATGGTCTGGCAACAGCTAAGAAAATGGTGGAAATCTCTGCTTCAGATTTGGACTTTGAGGTGAGCGGCTATGTCAGCCTGCCTGAGCTGACTCGTGCGAATCGCAATTATATTACGATTCTCATCAATGGCCGCTATATTAAGAATTTCCTGCTCAATCGTGCCATTTTGGATGGCTACGGCAGCAAGCTTATGGTAGGCCGCTTTCCACTAGCGGTCATCAATATTCAGATTGATCCCTATCTAGCTGATGTCAATGTCCATCCGACCAAGCAAGAGGTGCGGATTTCTAAAGAGAGGGAACTCATGGCCCTGATTTCGCAAGCCATTGCGACCAGTCTCAAGGAGCAGGACCTTATCCCAGATGCTTTGGAAAATCTAGCCAAATCAACTGTCAAGCGTGCGACTAAGCCCGAACAGACCAGTCTTCCGCTGAAAGAAAATCGCCTCTACTACGATAAGGAGCAGAATGACTTCTTCCTCAAGCCACAGGTGGCCGAGCAACAACTATCCTTTGAAGAATCAGCAGAGCCTGTTCATAAAGCGACAGATGAAAAAACAGAACTGCAACCGACTTCGGTCAAATTCGCAGAGAGAAAGTCAGTCATCTATGACCAACTAGACCATCCAGAGCTAGACCAGGCTAGTCTGGAGCGGGCTGTGGATAAGTTGGAGCAGGAAGAGAAATCAAGCTTCCCAGAGTTAGAATATTTCGGCCAGATGCATGGTACTTATCTCTTTGCTCAGGGCAAGGGCGGTCTTTACATTATTGACCAGCATGCTGCCCAAGAGCGGGTTAAGTATGAGTATTATCGGGAGAAGATTGGGGATGTGGACAATAGCCAGCAGCAGCTCTTAGTGCCCTATATCTTTGAATTTCCAGCAGACGACATGCTGCGAATCAAGCAGCGGATGGAGCTGTTAGAAGATGCTGGCATCTTTTTAGAAGAGTACGGATCCAATCAGTTTATCCTCCGTGAACATCCTATTTGGTTCAAGGAAGAGGAGATTGAGGCCGGTATCTATGAGATGTGTGATATGCTTCTCCTTGCCAAGGAAGTTTCCATTAAAAAATATCGAGCGGAGCTAGCCATTATGATGAGCTGCAAGCGTTCCATCAAGGCCAATCACAGTCTAGATGACTACTCTGCGCGTGATTTGCTCTTTCAGCTGTCCCAGTGTGACAATCCTTACAACTGCCCACACGGCCGACCGGTCTTGGTCAACTTTACCAAGTCGGATATGGAAAAAATGTTCCGCCGCATTCAGGAAAATCATACTAGCCTACGTGAGTTGGGGAAATACTAAACTTTATAGAAGATAAAACAGCCCTAGTCATAGAACTAGAGCTGTTTTGAATTTTTGAGCTGAACTTGCGTTCCAGCAAGCAAATCAGCTGGATGGCGTTTGTCCTTGCGAAGTAGTCCCATCAGCAGAAAGATCAAGAAGAGAATCCCTGCTGAACTTGACAAGAAAATTGACAGAGCATCTGCTTGATAAGCACTACGGATAGCTCCCATATGCCCCAGCTGCCAAGGGAAAAACTTCATAGCAGAGCGCAAAAGGCTGTGGGAAAGGCTCTTATGTTTGTAAACCAACCGTAAACCTGCCCAACGCTTGCCAAAACTTCCTTTTCGATAGTCTAGCCAAGCAAAGATAACAGTTAGAGGCAGGACAGAGGTAGAAAAAGCCAGAAGCTGGCTCTGGGATTCAGTGAATGTAGGAATATCTCCTAGAACTAGATTGTAAAAGCCCATAGCTAGTAAAAAAAGAGAAATGAGATAGAATGAGATGAAGAGCCAGTCTCCAAGCAGCTCTTTCAGACGAGTTTTGACAGGTATGGGATTGTCAGTTTTTAGTTTCATCTTGAGCACCTTCTTTCTTAAAATCATCAAGGCCTATAACCTTGTCCAGATACTTTTTCTTGATTTTTAGAGCCTTGTTAATAGCCATTGCTGATGCGATTAAGAGGAAAAAGGTTAACCAGACCAGAGCAGTGAATTTTGCTGGAAAGCTAGAACCTGCGAAGAAGAGAAAAATAGCCAAGGCTGATACAAAAATATACAGAACCTGCCAGAAGCCATAAGATTTTACTTCCTTGTAGTAGCGATTTTTTTCGTCTTCTGAGAGGACGGGTTTTATTTCCGACTTGTCACTGTCTTCTAAAAGCAGATAATCTGTCGTCACCCGGAAAATCTTGCTCAGCTCTACAACTTTTTCGAGTTCTGGCAGCGCTTGGCCAGACTCCCACTTGGAAATGCTCTGACGAGAGACATTGATTTGTTCAGCCAGTTTTTCTTGTGACCAGCCTTTTTCTTTTCTTAGTTCAAATAATTTATCAGCGAGTTTCATGTTCGCAGCCTCCTTTTCTTTGCTAACTCTATCCTAACAGCTTTTAGTTATCTTGAGAATACAGCTTCCTGTACATTTTGTCAACCAATGGTTGCACTTCTGTTTGCAGTTTCCAGACAGAAAATATGATATACTAGATAGGCAAAATGATACAAAAAGAAGGAAGATTATGTACGAATATTTTAAAGGAATCATCAGTAAAATTACAGCCAAGTACATTGTATTGGAAGTCAACTCTATCGGCTATATTCTTCATGTGGCTAATCCTTATGCTTACTCAGGACATCTCCATCAGGAAGCCAAGGTCTATGTCCACCAGGTGGTGAGAGAAGACGCGGAGCTCCTGTACGGTTTTGCGACCGAGGAGGAGAAGCAACTCTTTCTCAGCTTGATTTCAGTCTCAGGTATTGGCCCAGTTTCTGCTCTGGCTATTATTGCGGCGGATGATAATGCTGGCTTGGTGCAGGCTATTGAGCAAAAAAACATCACCTACCTGACCAAGTTTCCTAAAATTGGTAAGAAAACAGCTCAGCAGATGGTGCTGGATTTAGAAGGCAAGGTAGTGGCGTCGGATGGTCCAGCAGAAAGTAAGGCACCCGTCCAGACTGCGGATAATCAGGAGTTGGAAGAAGCCATGGAAGCCATGCTGGCACTAGGCTATAAGGCTGCTGAGCTTAAGAAAATAAAGAAATTCTTTGAAGGAACGACGGATACAGCAGAAAACTATATCAAGTCTGCTCTCAAGATGTTGGTGAAATAGGAGAAAGCGATGACCAAACGCTGCGGCTGGGTAAAAATGAACAACCCCTTGTATGTGGCCTATCATGATGAGGAGTGGGGCCAGCCCCTCCATGATGATCAGAAGTTATTTGAACTACTTTGCATGGAGACCTATCAGGCTGGACTTTCTTGGGAGACCATTCTGAATAAACGCCAGGCTTTTCGGGAAGCTTTTCATTTCTATGATGCCCAGAAAATTGCTCAGATGACAGATGCAGATCTGGATGATTTGTTGGGCAATCCCGACATCATCCGTAACAAGATGAAAATTTATGCTACCAGGGCTAATGCCCAAGCTTTTTTGGCTGTTCAAAAGCAGTTTGGCTCTTTTAACGACTATATCTGGTCCTTTGTCGATTTCAAAACGATTGACAATCAAATTACGAACTACAAGGAAGCCCCTACTAAGACAGAGCTGTCAGAAACTATGTCCAAGGCGCTGAAAAAGCAAGGCTTCAAATTTGTCGGACCCGTTTGTGTCTATTCATTCTTAGAAGCAGCTGGCCTTATCAATGACCATGAAAATAATTGTGATTGGAAGTAGAACAATGAAAACAAGAAAATTTCTCCTTATTTTTATCACCCTCTATACGATCTTATTCCTAGGTAGAGGCTTGCAGTTGATTGGGATAAATTGGTTGATTTACCCAGTTTATTTCCTTTTATTTATCTTGGGAATCTTAGCTTATCGTGAAGAATTAAAGGAGCAGCTAGCCTTGATTCTGACCAAGAAGAAGGAATTTCTAAAAACGATCTCCTTGTATATGTTCTTTGTTTTCCTCCTGTCCATTGCCTGCAACCTGCTTTCAGTTCTGATTAAACAGAGTCTGGGCTTGCCATTGCAGGGGCAGAATGATGCTAGTATTCAAGGTGCCTTGTTGAAAAATCCCTTTCTAATCTTGGTGATCGGCTGCTTCATTGGACCAGTTGTTGAAGAGTTTTTCTTCCGTCGCTTTTTCCTAGGCACCTTCTTGGAAAAATTCTCTAACTGGATTGGAATTATTTTAACGACTGTTCTATTTGCCACCCTCCATATGCACGGTTGGGCCTTGTCTGAGTGGGTGACAGCCATTTCGTATGTTGCCGGAGGTCTTCTTTTCTCGCTCCTGTATCTGAGAAAGGACAAAAATATCTGGTATCCAATTGTCCTCCATTGTTGCAACAATATCATTGCTTTTGTGATTACAATTTTTTTAATAAGCCAGTAGACTGCTAAGTCAATAAAAAGAAGATATTGTGATCTAGTCACTTTTAAGATTATTCAGAAAGGAAATGAAGGATGGACAGTAGAGCCTTGATATATTTGGCGGAGAATCGTATCTTGGAGACGGAGCGTCTCCTCCTACGTCCCATGACCATGGATGATTTGTTGGATTATCATGAATATACTTCAGATGGAGAATTATTAAAATATGATTATCCAGAGCACCAAAGCATAGAAGAGAGCCGAGAGGGTCTTGTTTTATATAATTTAAGCGCTCCTTTGGGTCGCTACGGTATCGAGTTGAAATCTGAAGGCAAATTAATTGGCAATATCTCTCTTCGAATAGATACGGAATAAGAAACGGCGGAAATAGGCTATACTGTCAATGCTAACTATCACAGAAAAGGCTACGCCACTGAAGCAGCATTAGCCTTGAAAGAATTGGTGTAGAAAATGCATGGGATAAAGATATTTCTTGCCCACACGACTAAGCCTAATCTTGCTAGTCAACGAGTTTTGGAAAAAATTGGTATGACACTGATGTGGGAAAAGGAGGGATTGAGCCTTCGAGGAGAGCCGACCATCCGTCTACGCTATGAAAGTAAGTTAAAGAATGACGAGAAAGAAACCTAGACAAATATCTTGTCTAGCCTTTTTCTATACCCTGTGAATATCCTTACTCTCCTTTCTGCATCCAAATCTTTTCCTTGATAAAGATGCGCAGCTCATAGAAAAGCATAAAGAGGGTGGAGATGAGGAAGCCAGCCATAAAGATATGATGCAAATAGGCAAAAATAGCAATCTCAACCAAAACGGAGAAGAGATAGAAAATGACCAAATAGTGCCATTTCTTGGCCTTGCTGTCTTCGATAACCTTTTTCTCCAAGCGCTCATCCTCCTTAATGAGCTGATCCAGACTGAGGTCAAACTCGCGGCTAATGGCTATCAGGTTGCCAATATCAGGGATACCTTTTTCGCTTTCCTAGCGGGCAATGGCGGAGCGGGAAACCTTGAGTCTTTCTGCCAAAGCCTCCTGAGTGAGTTGATTTTGTTGACGAATATCTTTGAGAACTTGAGAGATTTTCATGATGATCTCCTTTCTTTGAATAAAAATATTTAGATGATTTCCTTTTTTTTTATCTCCATTATAAAAAGATTCAAACCATTTGCCAATAGCATCGGCCTAACAATCCAGTTATTCTCCATAACAAACAGCTTTTTAAAAGTTTTCCACAGGATGTTGACAAGTTTGTCAATAAAGTTGACAGCTCTTTTTATTTCCTGAAATGAAAATCAACTTTTTTGCTCTTTTTTGTGATAAAATAAAGCCAATTCCGAATAGTAAGGTAGGAGGTTCTATGAAAGCAGAAATTATTGCTGTGGGCACAGAGATTCTAACAGGTCAGATTGTCAATACCAATGCCCAATTTTTATCTGAAAAGCTAGCGAGTCTAGGAATTGATGTCTATTTTCAGACAGCAGTGGGGGACAATGAAAACCGTCTTCTCTCTGTCCTAGAAATTGCCAAAGAGCGCAGTGATTTAATTGTCCTAACAGGAGGCTTGGGGCCCACAGAGGATGATTTGACCAAGCAGACCTTGGCTAAGTTTGTAGGGCGGGAGCTGAGTTTTGATCCAGAGGCTGTGGAAAAGCTAGACCGTTTTTTTGCCAGCCGGCCGGACTATACTCGCACGCCCAACAATGAGCGGCAGGCTCAGTTGGTTACAGGCTCAACTCCTTTACAAAATGCAACAGGTCTCGCTGTTGGTGGCTTGCTAGAAGTTGACGGAGTGACCTATGTAGTTCTGCCAGGTCCTCCTAGCGAGCTTAAGCCTATGGTCAATAACGAACTAATTCCGCTCCTTTCCACAGGTCAAAAGCTGTATTCACGGGTGCTGCGCTTTTTTGGCATCGGTGAGAGTCAGCTAGTGACCATTTTAGCAGAAATGATTGATTGTCAAAGCGATCCGACCATTGCGCCTTATGCAAAGACAGGAGAGGTCACCTTGCGACTGTCTACCAAGGCTCTGAGTCAGGCAGAAGCAGATGCCAAGTTTGAGGCTGTGGAAAAGTCTATTTTGGCCTATCAGACTTTTGAGGGGCAGCCTTTGTCTGAGATTTTCTACGGTTATGGGGACGACAATTCGCTTGCTCAAGTTGCCTTTGACTTACTCAAGAGTCAAGCAAAGACGATTTCAGCGGCGGAGAGTCTGACTGCAGGACTCTTTCAAGCGATTTTGGCAGATTTTGCCGGAGCTTCTGCTATTTTTTCAGGTGGCTTTGTCACCTACAGTATGGAGGAAAAGAGCCGGATGCTGGATATTCCATTGGAAGAGCTGGAGCAGCACGGTGTTGTTTCTGCTTTTACGGCTGGGAAAATGGCAGAGCAGGCTAGAAAGCTGACCCAGAGCGACTTGGCTGTCAGTCTAACAGGTGTGGCTGGACCAGATTCATTGGAAGGTCATCCAGCTGGAACTGTATTTATTGGCTTAGCTAGTGAATCGGAAACGGAAATTATTGAGGTCAATATTGCTGGCCGTAGCCGACGTGATGTGCGGAAGATTGCCGTCATGCACGCCTTCAACCTCGTACGAAAAACTTTATTAAAGAACTGATTTTTGATATAATGTAAAGATGCTCAAAAGATTATTTTAAAACAGGAGAAATAAATGGCAAAGAAACAAAAAAAATTAGATGAAATCACAAAGAAATTCGGCGATGAGCGCCAAAAAGCCTTGGATAATGCCCTGAAGAACATTGAAAAAGACTTTGGTAAGGGCGCTATTATGCGTCTGGGCGAGCGAGCTGAGCAAAAGGTTCAGGTCATGAGTTCAGGCTCTCTGGCTTTGGATATCGCCCTCGGTGCTGGTGGCTATCCTAAAGGACGGATTATTGAAATTTACGGTCCAGAGTCTTCTGGTAAGACCACAGTTGCTCTCCACGCTGTTGCTCAAGCTCAAAAAGAAGGTGGCATCGCAGCCTTTATTGATGCAGAGCATGCTTTAGATCCGTCATACGCAGCTGCTCTGGGTGTGAATATTGATGAGTTGCTGCTGTCTCAACCTGACTCTGGCGAGCAAGGCCTTGAAATTGCTGGCAAGCTGATTGACTCTGGAGCGGTTGATTTGGTTGTCATCGACTCGGTGGCTGCTCTGGTACCGCGTGCAGAAATCGACGGAGACATCGGTGATAGCCACGTCGGCTTGCAGGCGCGGATGATGAGTCAGGCTATGCGCAAGCTGTCAGCTTCTATCAACAAAACGAAGACGATTGCGATTTTCATTAACCAGCTGCGCGAAAAAGTTGGTGTTATGTTTGGTAATCCTGAAACAACACCAGGTGGCCGTGCACTGAAGTTCTATGCTTCTGTCCGTTTGGATGTCCGTGGCAATACCCAAATCAAGGGTACTGGCGATGCAAAGGATACCAATGTCGGTAAGGAAACCAAGATTAAGGTTGTGAAAAACAAGGTAGCTCCGCCATTCAAAGAAGCCTTTGTGGAGATCATGTATGGAGAAGGAATTTCTAAGACTGGTGAACTGCTTAAAATTGCAACTGACTTGGATATCATCAAAAAAGCAGGTGCTTGGTATTCCTACAATGATGAAAAAATTGGTCAAGGTTCTGAAAACGCTAAAAAATACTTGGCTGATCATCCAGAGGTCTTTGACGAAATTGACCGTCAAGTCCGTGTACGTTACGGTTTGATTGAAGATGATGAGTCAGCAGAAGTAGCTCAAGGTAAGATTGAAACTCCTGTGGAAAAACTGGAAGAAGTGACTCTTGATTTAGATGATGCCATTGAAATTGAGGAATAATTTTTCAAAATAGGTCGCAAGACCGATGGTTTTTGTGGTATAATATACTATGATAATAGTATCGCGTAGCGAAAGGAGCACTTACATGATTACAATCTATACTGTCTCAAGTTGTACTAGTTGTAAAAAAGCAAAAACCTGGCTAAACGCACATCAGCTGACTTACAAGGAGCAAAACCTTGGGAAGGAAGGTATTACTAAGGAAGAAATCTTAGATATTTTAGCAAAAACTGAAAATGGGATTGCTAGCATTGTATCTTCAAAAAATCGTTATGCGAAAGGACTTGGTGTTGACATTGAAGACCTCAGTGTCAATGAAGTGATTGATATTATCATGACAACACCGCGGATTCTGAAAAGTCCGATTTTGGTGGATGATAAGCGTCTCCAAGTAGGCTATAAGGAAGACGATATTCGTGCTTTCTTGCCGCGATCTGTACGAAACGTAGAAAACGCTGAAGCGCGTCTGCGAGCTGCGCTCTAACATGAAAAAAGGGGGACTGTTTAAAGTTGCCCCTTTCTTGCGTGGAGTTTTCTACATTAGCTAAGGATAGAACTGAACGATATTAAACGGTTATTGTTTCAAGTATATTTTTATATTGAATTTACTGGAAAATAATTGACATGTAGCGGAACTGTGATAGAATAATACTTGAGGAGACTTGTCATGAAAAAAATTTTACTCGTCCTGGGGCTTGTAACGCTTATATTGACAGGATGTGGACAGAAAAAAGAAGAAAAAGCAAAGGGAAATAAAGAAGATATCACTACCAATCTTCCGATTATCAACAATGCTGAGCAACAAGAAATTATTACAAAGAAACTAGTCTTTCCCAAAGATGAGAAAGGAGCTCAGTCGAGTCAAACGATAACTTATCAAGGGAAACGCTTTTTGACAGTTGTGATGGAGAAGATTGTGCCGACTGAAGGAGAGCTAAAAGAGGCCATCAAAGAAGTTGGTATAGAGCAAGCTCAAAAGTACTTGGATGAGTCGGTTGCTAAAGATGAAGAATATGCTCAGGCTAAGACGGTTTCAGGTTTTACAAGTTCGGTAGTCATTGCGAATGAAGATGAATTAAATATCACATCCACCTACGATTTCGAAAAGTTGGATATTGAAAAAGCTTCTTCAATGTCTTATTTTAAAAATGTTGATTTAAAGGGAATGGAAAAAATGTCTCCTGAGGAATACATCAATAATTTACTGATGAACGGAGCCGAGGAGCAACAGTAAAACTTCCATCTTGAGCAGTTGACGGAAGTCTTTTTCGTATTTGTATATTTTGTCAACAATGTAATAAAAATTTTAAAAGGAGAAAAGAAATGAAAAAATCATTCATTCTTTTAGTGGCTAGTTTGGCGGTGCTGACAGCTTGCAGTCAACAATCAAATAGTGGGCAGTCTGGTGGCAATCAATCTTCTCAAAATGCGGGTAAGGAGGCTTCGGTTACAAAATCTTATCAGTTAGATCAGAAAGTCGAAGGCCTTGATCAAACGATGACATTGACAGTTACATACAAAGGCAAGAAATATGAAAAGGTCAACATTCGTATTGACCAAAACTTGCCGGAGGAAAGCAAGGAATTCTTGGCTAATCAGGATCTGTCTTCACTAAAAGACGAGTTGATTTCCACAATTAAACAGGGTGCTGGAGTGGATAAGCTTGAAAAAGTCAAAGGCATTGAAGTTAAGGTGGACATTACTGAACAAGGTGTTGTAAATATTGAATTTATTATCGATCCTACAAATCTTGATTACGATGCTGCTGCTAAGATCCCTACTTATGGACAACTCTTTACTCAAATGAAGTCTCAGACGCCGGAAGAGTTTATCAAGTCATTTAAAGATGAAGGTGGCAAGGAAGTCGCAAATCCATCCTAATTCTGCTGATGAAAACTAGCCTTTGAAAAAGGGCTGGTTTTTTTGAACTGGTCATATGGAAAACAGTTAGAAAATGCTGAAAAAATAGAAAATTAACGTTAATTAAATTTGTGAAAAGCCTGTAAATATGCTATAATAGTAATATTCTAAAGAAAGAGGGTGTAATTGTGGGATTTACAGATGAAACTGTACGTTTTAATCTTGATGATTCAAATAAAAAAGAAATTAGCGAGACTTTGACCGATGTCTACAAGTCGCTCAATGACAAAGGATACAATCCAATCAATCAAATCGTAGGCTACGTACTGAGTGGCGATCCTGCTTATGTGCCTCGTTATAATAATGCTCGGAATCAGATTCGTAAATATGAACGAGATGAAATCGTAGAAGAATTAGTGCGTTATTATCTGAAAGGGCAAGGCATCGACCTCTGATGAGAATTATGGGACTGGATGTCGGCTCAAAAACGGTGGGTGTTGCGATTAGTGATCCACTCGGTTTTACTGCTCAGGGACTTGAAATTATTCAGATTGATGAGGAAAAGGAGCAGTTTGGTTTTGAGCGTTTGACGGAACTTGTCGAGCAATACAAGGTGGATAAGTTTGTAATTGGTTTGCCCAAAAATATGAATAATACCAGCGGTCCGCGAGTGGACGCTAGTAGAGCCTATGGTGAAAAAATTGCAGAGCTTTTTCAAATCCCGGTAGACTATCAGGATGAGCGTCTGACGACGGTAGCGGCGGAGCGCATGCTGATTGAGCAGGCAGATATTAGCCGCAGCAAGCGAAAAAAAGTGATTGATAAGTTGGCTGCTCAGCTGATTTTACAGAATTATTTGGATCGAAACTTTTAGAAAGAACTGAGGAAATAGTAGTATGGCGCATGATCATAACCATGACCACGAACATGAAGAACGTGAGTTAATCACACTGGTAGATGAGCAAGGAAATGAAACCTTGTTTGAAATTCTCCTGACCATTGATGGCAAGGAAGAATTTGGTAAGAACTATGTTCTTTTGATTCCAGCCAATGCTGAAGAAGATGAGAATGGCGAGGTAGAAATCCAAGCCTATTCATTCACAGAAAATGAAGATGGAACAGAAGGGGATCTCCAACCAATCCCAGAAGACTCTGATGCAGAGTGGGATATGATTGAAGAAGTCTTCAACAGCTTTATGGAGGAGTAAAAAGGTCCGGGGGACCTTTTTAGCCCGAGCTTGAAAACTAGAGAGCGAGGAAGGTTCGAGGGACCTTTTTGATCTGTGAAAGATATTTCTGTTAAAATTTAAGCTGAAATGCAAAGAATAGAAAATAAGGGAGAAGCGAGTTGCGATTCACATTTGAAGTCTGCTTCGCTTCTCTTTTTATATAGGTGAAAAAATGAATGAAATTGAAGAATGGCTGAACAGCCGTATTGGTCTAAACTTTCGCTCAGGTCTTGATCGGATGCAGCGAGTAGTAGATTTATTAGGGAATCCTGAACGAGTTTACCCAGTCATTCATGTAACGGGAACCAACGGCAAGGGGTCGACAATTGCCTTTCTGCGGAATCTTTTTGCAGATCAGGGTAAAAAGGTAGCTAGTTTTACATCGCCGCATATGGTCAGCATTCATGACCGTATCTGTATCAATGGCCTTCCGATTTCAGATGCTGATTTTATCCGCTTGGGGCGGCAGATTCAGGAGATGGAAAGAGAATTGATCAAGAGTCATGACCAGCTATCCTATTTTGAAATTTTGACCTTGCTGGCCTTCCTTTATTTCAGGGAGGAGAAGGTTGATCTGGCTTTAGTCGAAGTTGGGATAGGAGGACTTTTGGACACGACCAACGTGCTGGATGGCCAAGTTGTAGTAGTGACATCAGTGGGCTTGGATCATCAGGAGACGCTGGGGCAGACGCTTACAGCTATTGCTGAGCAGAAGGCTGGAATTTTCAAGAAAGGTTGTTCTGCAGTCATTGGTCCCTTGCCGGAAGAAGCTCGGCTGGTCTGTGAACAGCGAGCAGCAGCCTTGGGCTTAGATTTTTATGAATATGGCAAAGATTTTTCTTTTTCTAATGGCTCATTTAAAAATGGAGACCTTCTCTTATCGCATGTAGTCTTGGGTCTGCAAGGTGCTTATCAGGAAGAAAATGCAGCTCTGGCCTTGCAAGCTTTTTTACTTTTTATGAAGCAAAGGGGCTGGGAGATTGATTTTTCAGTTCTTCCTTCTTCTTTGAGGGAGACTCATTGGGCGGGTCGTCTAGAGGAGATTAGTCCGGGGATTTATTTGGACGGTGCCCATAATTTGCCAGCTCTGACTCGTTTGGTAGAGTTTATCAAGGAACAGAAGGGTAAGAAATGCAATCTTCTTTTTGGTGCTTTGAAGCGCAAGGATTACAGCGGTATGCTGGCCTATTTGCAAGAGGCTTTGCCGGAAGTTCAGGTGACAGTGACTAGCTTTGCCTATGGAGAATCCGTGGGACAAGGAGAGGCTGCGAACTTTGATTATGTAGCAGATTACAGAGAGTTTATAGAGAGGTTTAAGCGGGAGCAAGCTGCTGACCAGCTTCTTTTTATCACAGGATCGCTTTATTTTATTGCTGAGGTTCGAGCCTATCTTTATCGTGTATAAGTTGACCTTGGGAAGGCCTGTTTGATAAAATAGAAGTGGAACGAAGAAAGGAGAAACGATATGAAGTTTTCGAAACAAATAATTCTTTCAGCCTTTACGGCTATGACCGCTTTTGTATTGGTGGCTTGTGGAAATTCTGGTCAGAATCACTCAAAGCAATCTTCTCAATCTCAAGCGAGTTCCTCTGTTCCTCAGTCATCTGAGACGATGTCATCAAATAGCAAGGCAAACAGTAGTGCAAATAGTAGTAGTTCAGAGGCTTCTACTTCCAGTCAAACAGCTGTCGGTGACTTAGATGGAGTCTATAAGGCGACTCATGAAGGGGATTCCCTAACCCTGGAAATTTATGGAAATAAAGGGACGCTGACAAAAATCGAACGCGATGGTGAACAGGAAATTAAGCAGGTGCAGATTGATCCGACTAATCAAACTATGATTGTTGGAGATGATGTTGCGCGCTATCGACTTGAGGGCAATCAACTAACTCTGGAAGATTTATCGCAGGAAAATGATGATGATGACACAATCGTCTTTACAAAAGAATAAAAATTGATAGGAAGGTCCTGTTAAAAGGGGCCTTTTTCATTTTTAGCAGAGTGAAGATTGTGTTAATCTTCATTTACTGTTATACTAGAATATATGTAAAAGGATAGGAGCGGGAATGAATTTCAGAAAATTTCGTTTGTTAATGTCCAAGTATGGGTTCAGTGTTATTATTATGTTGCTGGAATTGATTCTGGTGTTTGTGGCTTTTTTCTATTTTAGTCAGCTTGTTCCCAATTGGTTATCAGCGCTTGTGATTATTTTTCTGTATATTGGAACGATTTTAGCGATTGTCAATCGCAATATGCCGCCAGAAAGCAAGGTAACTTGGCTGTTAATCGCAGTTGTGCCGATTTTTGGTTTCCTGCTTTATCTGATGTTTGGAGAGCGGCATTTGTCCAAAAAGGAAGTCCAGCAACTAGAAAATATGGACTCGGTGAAGTTTCGAGAAGACAATAGCTATGATTTGCGGGTAGAGCTCAAGCAGGAGAATAAATCGGCTTTTGGGATTGTGAAATCTCTTTTGAGTATGGACCATAATGCAGATGTCTATGATGGGACAGCCTCGCAGTATTTCGCTACAGGTGAGGAGATGTTTACGGCCATGCTGGCTGATTTACGGTCAGCCAAGAAGTTCATTTTTCTGGAATTTTATATCATTGATGAAGGTTTGATGTGGAATCGTGTGCTGGATATTTTGCTTGAAAAGGTCAAGCAAGGTGTTGAGGTTAAGCTGCTTTATGATGATATTGGCTGCATGGCGACTCTTCCTGGTGATTATACTCAAAAATTACGCAACCTAGGAATTGATGCCCATAAGTTTAACAAAGTGATTCCGCGGATGACGGTAGCCTATAATAATCGTGACCACCGCAAGATTTTGGTGGTTGATGGGCAGATTGGCTATACGGGTGGCATTAATCTAGCGGACGAGTATATCAATCATATCGTTCGTTTCGGTCATTGGAAAGATGGCGGTATTCGCTTGGAAGGTCAAGCGGTGAAGGCTTTGACGCGTCTTTTCTTGATGAACTGGTACATCAATCGTGGGGAAATTACGGATTTTGACCGTTACCATTTTGATAGCCAGCGGGTTGAAGGCAAGGGGCTCTATATTCCGTATGGCAGCGGGCCTAAGCCGATTTATAAGGAACAGGTGGGGAAAGCTGTTTATCAGAATATTATCAATCAAGCCATCGATTATGTCTATATCACAACCCCTTATTTGATTATCGACTACGATTTGACAGAGGATATCAAGAATGCAGCCATGAGAGGGGTGGATGTGCGCATTGTGACACCATTCATTCCTGATAAGAAGCTGATTCAGATTGTTACGCGCGGAGCCTATCCAGATTTAATGGAGGCTGGTGTTAAGATTTATGAGTATACGCCGGGCTTTATCCATAGCAAGCATGTTGTTTCAGATGATGAGCTGGCCGTGGTGGGAACGATTAATTTTGATTATCGCAGTCTGGTTCACCATTATGAGAATGCTGTATTGATGTATCAAACGGAGACGATTCCCGTTATTAAGCAAGATTTTAAAGAAATGTTTGAAATTTGCGAAGAAATTTTGCCTGAGAACATGAACCATTCTTGGTATAAACGCTTAGTGAAAGAAATTATGCAGTTGTTTGCACCAATGTTGTAAATGAAAGATCTGAGATTCATTCAGGTCTTTTTTTGTCTCTTTTCCGAATAGTAAAAATAAAGGAAAGATTTCATGACGTTGCTGGAGATACTGTATACAGGCCAAGAGATTTATGAAAGGAGGGCGTATCAGCGTTTTCGAGATTTAGAAAGAACAGCTAAAAAGAGTAAAAAGCAAAAAGGAATGCAGGATAAGGCTGACAGAAAGGAAGCTTTTTGATATACTATATAGGACTGATATCGAGGAGAAGCTTTTTATGCATGATATAAATGAACAACAGAATTTGGAAATTCCTGAAATGAAGACAGAAATTTCTGAAGCAAATGTAGAAGTTTCAGAGCAGGAAGGAACTCAGCGCTTTCGTAAGAAAACGAGTCCTGTTCCGCTTTTTAAAGTGCTTTCTTGGAGTATTCTTGTTAGTCTGTTCAGTGTTGTCAATCCACTTTTGACGAATTTAGCTACAAACTTACAATCTCAGAATCTCTATGCCGGCTGGGCTATGGCACAGGGCCAAACGATTTATTCCCATATCTATGGAACTAGTGGTTTGCTCTACTATCTTATTAATTGGGCTGGCAGTATGGCCTTTGGTCAAATCTTGTTTTTGATTTTTCAAGTCCTTGCCCTTGTTTTAGCGGGAGTCTATTTATTTAAAACGATTTCCTACATTACCACAAACTCCAGTCTTGCGCAAAATCTGCTACCCTTGTTTTACTTGTTGACAGCGACGCTTGGATTTGGTGGCCTCTACTCTAGTATTTTTGTTTTTCCCTTTGTATTTTGGAGCATGTCCTTTTTGGTATGCTATGTGCAAAATGCGGTGAAAGATGAAGTTTTCATTTTATATGGTGCTGTAGGAGCCTTATCTTTCCTTGTCGAACCAATGCTGAGTATAGTCTTTTATACCCTGGCAGGTCTAGTTCTGTTTGTGTATAATATTGCATCCAAGCGCAAAGCAAGGGGGCTTTATCAATGTTTAGCTGTCCTGCTTGGTTTTTCTCTGCTCTTTTATCCTTTAGGATATTACACGGTGTGGAATGGCTCTTTTGGGGTAGCCATTAGTCAGGTTACCTATACCATTGATGCTTTTAAATTGACGGGCAGCCATCTGCCGAGTAATGCTCTCTATTATGGTCTGCTGACGATTGGGCTGGGCTTTGTAACAGCTTTCGTTTTGGGCTTTCAATTTAAAAAAGAAGCTGCGGTTGTTCGTCTTATGCGTATTCTCAGTTTATTTGGTTTTCTGACCGTCTTCATTGGAGCGCTGGGCTTGCCTGAACAGGGGGCTTACCAATTACTCCCGGCTTTGCCATTTGTTATTATCTTGTTTGCCCTATGGTTTAACAAAAATGGGGAGACTAGCGTAGAAAACGAAGGGAGACGCCGTCGTGAACGGCACAAGACATCGGTTTGGAATCGTTATTTTTCAAAACAGGTCTTTTTGCCTCTTGTGGGGATGATTTACTTGATTGGCTTTCCTTTTGTACAGGAGTACATTTTGTCTAATGGTGTTTCTGGCGAAAGAGCGATGGCTGCTCGGTACATCCGGGAGAATAGTTCCGCCAAAGACACGATTTATGCTTGGGATAACACAGCAAGCCTCTACCAACAGAGCCAGCGTCTGTCTGCTGTTTCAATTCTGACTCCGTCCCTTTACACAGGAACAGATGAAAATCAGATTTATTTGCGAAATACCCTAAATCAAGTTGAACCAAAATTTATTTTAGTAAATAATCATATTCAACTTCTGCCTGATGTAGATACAAAAATTTCTAAAAACTATAAAGAAACAAACCTCAAACTCAGTCACTTCAAGCTTTATCAGCTCCAATAGTCAAAACAATATGTTGTGTGTGAAATAAAAAAAACAGATTTTTACCACAACATATTGATTTTTTATTTTGGAGTGATATAATGTTTGGTAGATGACTTATTAAGAAGAGGAAGTGTTCGTGATGATTTTAAGAGAAACAAAATTTGATACAGCCCCAACCATCTATGTTGAAAAACGGGATGGCCGGAGAGTAAATTTTGATGTCAGTAAGATTTACAAGGCCATGGTTCGGGCAGCTCAAGACCTTGGCCCCATGACGCCTATGCTGGAAGCTAAACTGGAAACCATCACGGACCGTGTTGTGGCCGAGATTTCTAGTCGCTTCGCTAAGTATGTCAAAATCTATGAAATTCAGAATATCGTTGAGCATGAGCTTTTGAATGCAAAGGAATATGCCATCGCGGAGAACTACATCACTTACCGCACCCAACGGGATTTTGAGCGCTCAAAAGCGACAGACATTAATTTTAGCATTGACAAGCTTCTCAACAAAGATCGTACGGTAGTCAACGAGAATGCCAATAAAGACAGTGATGTTTTCAATACTCAGCGGGATTTGACTGCAGGAATTGTCGGCAAGTCTATCGGGCTCAAGATGCTGCCGCCTCATGTGGCCAATGCCCACCAGAAGGGGGACATCCACTATCATGATTTGGACTACAGCCCTTATACACCTATGACTAATTGCTGTCTGATTGACTTTGACGGCATGCTGAAAAATGGCTTCAAGATTGGGAATGCAGAAGTAGAGAGTCCCAAGTCTATCCAGACTGCGACGGCGCAAATCTCGCAAATCATTGCCAATGTAGCTTCTAGTCAGTACGGAGGTTGCTCAGCGGACCGGATTGATGAAGTTTTGGCGCCTTATGCTGAGCTTAATTATCAAAAGCATCTCAAAGATGCGGAGCAATGGGTTTTGCCGGATAAGCAGGAAGAGTACGCCTGGGCGAAGACCAAGAAGGACATCTATGATGCCATGCAGTCGCTGGAGTATGAGATTAATACTCTCTTTACCTCTAATGGTCAGACTCCTTTTACTTCGCTGGGCTTTGGTCTGGGGACCAATCGTTTTGAGCGGGAAATTCAGACGGCCATTCTCAATATCCGTATCAAGGGACTGGGAAGCGAGCACCGCACAGCAATTTTCCCTAAGCTGATTTTCACCCTTAAGCGTGGACTCAATCTCGAGCCGGGAACGCCTAACTACGACATCAAAGAACTGGCTCTGGAGTGTGCCACTAAGCGCATGTATCCAGATGTCCTTTCCTATGACAAGATTATCGACTTGACTGGATCCTTCAAGGTACCGATGGGCTGCCGTTCTTTCCTACAAGGCTGGAAGGATGAAAATGGTCAGGAAGTCAACTCCGGCCGTATGAATCTAGGTGTCGTGACTGTCAATCTGCCGCGGATTGCGCTTGAATCCGAGGGGGATTTGGATAAATTCTGGGAACTCTTTAACGAGCGGATGAATATCGCTGAGGATGCTTTGGTCTACCGAGTGGAGCGGACCAAGGAAGCCAGTCCAGCCAATGCACCGATTCTTTATCAGTATGGGGCTTTTGGCCAACGTCTGGGTAAGTATGATCAGGTGGATCAGCTCTTTACTCACCGTCGTGCAACGGTTTCCCTAGGCTATATCGGTCTGTATGAAGTAGCAGCAGTCTTTTATGGTGGCGACTGGGAAACCAATCCTGAAGCCAAGGACTTTACGGTTGCTATTGTCAAAGATATGAAGCGTCGGGTGGAAGAGTGGTCAGATCAGTATGACTATCATTTCTCTGTTTACTCGACGCCATCTGAAAGCCTGACCGACCGTTTCTGTCGTTTGGATACAGAGAAGTTTGGGGTCGTTCCGGATATTACTGACAAGGAATACTATACTAACTCCTTCCACTACGATGTGCGCAAGAATCCAACGCCTTTTGAAAAGCTGGACTTTGAGAAGATTTATCCCGAAGTCGGAGCCTCAGGTGGCTTTATCCACTACTGCGAGTATCCTGTACTGCAGCAAAATCCTAAAGCTCTGGAAGCGGTCTGGGACTATGCCTATGATCGGGTCGGCTATCTGGGAACCAATACACCGATTGACCGTTGTTACAAGTGTGGCTTTGAGGGAGACTTCACGCCGACCGAGCGGGGCTTCACCTGTCCAAACTGTGGCAACAGCGATCCCAAGACGGTTGATGTGGTCAAGCGGACCTGTGGTTACCTAGGCAATCCGCAAGCCCGTCCAATGGTCAATGGCCGTCACAAGGAAATATCAGCTCGGGTCAAGCACATGAATGGCTCGACTATTAAGTACGAAGGAAATTAAGATGGGCAAGTATCAATTGGACGACAAAGGAAAGGCTCAGGTGCAGCGTTTCCATGAAAAGCATTCACAGGGCGGTAGCGGCAAAAAAGAGCGGTTAGCTAAACTGCGCCAGCAATTTTTAGAAAAAAACAAGAAATAATAGAAGTCAGAGTGGGGCGCAAGGCGGTCTCACTCTCTTCGTATCAGGAGGCACTATGGAGCTGAGACGACCGAAACTAGAAGACAAGGAAAAGATTTTAGAGATGCTGGCTGACTTTGAAGTAGCTGGTGGTCGTCACGACGGCTTCTTTGGCGGAGCGGGTTTTGTCTACGAGGATTGGCTGGAGACTATTCAGCTAGCTGAGGCAGGTCTAGGCTTGCCGCAAGGTTTTGTGCCTTACATCCAACTAATCTCTTTTGCTACGGATGGTCAGGCTGTGGGCTTTCTCAATCTGCGCTTGCGGCTCAATGACCATTTGCTCCAAGAAGGCGGGCATATTGGCTATAGTATCCGTCCTTCTGCGCGTGGGCAAGGATTTGCCAAAGAGCAGCTGCGACAAGGCTTGCAAGTAGCCAAAAGTAAAAATATTAAACGAGTCCTAGTGACTTGCGATTGTGATAATGCTGCCAGTCGAGCGGTGATTCTGGCTAATGGCGGAGCTTTAGAGGATATTCGAGGCGGGAAAGAGCGTTACTGGATTGATGTCGATTAAGGAGGGAGCATGGAGCTAAGACGACCAACTTTGGAAGATAAAGACGCGATATTAGAGATGATTGCGGAGTTTGATGCTGCAAAATCCTATATGCACGGTGGCATGGGCTCCGCTTGGAAGCAAGCAAAGGATTATGAGGATTGGTTAAAGATTGTAGAGCAGCAGGAGGATGCTGCCAACCTGCCAGTAGGCTGGGTTCCTGCAATCAAATTTTTATCCTTTGATGAGACTGGCTTGCCTCTGGGCTTTTTAGCCCTGCGCTTGTCCTTGAATGACAAATTATTTGTAGAGGGTGGTCACATTGGCTATTCTATCCGGCCCAGTCAACGCAGAAAGGGCTTGGCTAAGTTGCAGTTAGACCTAGGGATGGCAGAGGCTCGAAAGCAAGGATTGGAACGAGTGCTGATTACCTGCGATGAAGACAACGAAGCCAGTCGACGCACGATTCTCTCTGGTGGTGGTGTTTACGAAAATACAATCGATAGAAGTCAGCGTTACTGGATAAGTTTGGAGGATAAAGATGAACAATCCTAAACCCCAAGAATGGAAAAGTGAGGAGTTGAGTAAGGGGCGAATCATTGACTATAAGGCCTTTAACTTTGTAGATGGCGAAGGTGTCCGCAACTCCCTCTATGTCAGTGGCTGTATGTTTCACTGTGAGGGCTGCTATAATGCCGCAACTTGGTCCTTCAACGCTGGCATTCCCTATACCCCAGAGCTGGAGGAGCAGATTATGAAAGACTTGGCGGAGCCCTATGTGCAGGGGCTGACCCTCCTAGGCGGTGAACCTTTTCTCAATACAGGCATTCTCCTGCCCTTGGTCAAGCGGATTCGGCGTGAGCTGCCGGAAAAGGATATCTGGTCTTGGACGGGCTACACCTGGGAGGAGATGATGCTGGAAACGGAGGACAAGCTGGAGCTGCTGAGTCTGATTGACATCTTGGTGGACGGCCGTTTTGATATCACAAAGAAGAATCTCATGCTGCAATTCCGCGGTTCTTCTAATCAGCGCATCATCGATGTGCAGAAATCCCTTCAGGCAGGTGAGGTAATCATCTGGGACAAGCTCAATGACGGGCTGCAGGCCTATGAACAAGTTGACCGAGATAAACTAGTGTAATGAATAAAGTGTAACCAATGGGTTTGGTATTTTATCCTTGTTATAAATCAAAAAAGTGTAGATTCTTACTGGTAATAATTCAAAGCGCTATTTTTGACGAAAGAATTACTTTTTTTAAGTCAATATCCGAGACTAGCAGAGTAATGATTGTCGCTATTTTTATACATATTTCCGAAACGAGCGATGCCTATTTTAAGGCATCGTTTTCTTATTTTGATTTTAAAAAGGGCATCTATTTTAGATTTAAAATTGTTCACAAAAAAGTAGAAACTTTTTACAATTATGTAATATTCTTAAGAATTTCTTAAAAAAGGGGGACTTTTGTGATATAATAGACTAGAGTAATTTTACATAGAAGGTAGTTAACGGTAATGTCTCATAAAAGAAGGATCTCGTCAAAGAACACAAAACGTTTTAGAATTCTGAACAGTGCACTCTTGGGTGTCTATGCTTTGTTAGCAGCCCTGCTAATTTTTACGATTATTCGTTACAATCTATTGGCTTTCCGATATTTGAATATTGTCACCATTTTTTTCATTCTGCTGCTAGCAGTCGCATCGGCCTTTCTTATCTTTAAAAATAAGGCGCGTGTTACTACCAGCATTGTTCTTGTTCTGGCTCTGTTTGCAGGATCCATATCTATGTATGCTTTCAAGGAAGTCATGGATTTATCGAGTGGTTTAAATTCTACTTCTAATTATTCAGAATATGAAATGAGCATTGCTGTTCTGGCAGACAGTGAAATTACAGATGTTAAGGATTTAACAAATGTTTTAGCTCCGACGGGGACAGATGCTGACAACATCAATGCGTTGACGCAGAATGTAGCTCAACTAAAAAAAGTTGACTTGACAGTTGACACAGCAACATCTTACTTAGCTGCCTATCGGTCTCTGACAAACGGGGAAGCAAAGGCCATTGTTTTGAATAGTGTGTTTGAGGATACGCTTCGCAGTGAGGATCCAGACTACGCTTCCAAGATTAAGAAAATATATTCTTATAAATTAACTAAAAAGATTGAAACAGCCATAGGGAAACAAGATCCAAATGCGGATGTCTTCAATATTTATGTTAGTGGAATTGATACGTACGGGCCGATTTCATCTGTGTCTCGTTCCGACGTAAATATCATTATGACAGTCAATCGGAAGACTAAGAAAGTCTTGTTGACGACAACACCGCGGGATGCCTATGTGCCAATTGCAGATGGCGGTCTCAACCAGTCTGATAAATTAACCCATGCTGGGATCTACGGTGTTGATGCTTCCGTTCACACCCTAGAAAATCTTTATGGGATCGACATCAATTATTATGTTCGTCTCAATTTCACCTCTTTCTTGAAATTAATTGACTTGCTTGGCGGAATTGATGTTTATAATGACCAGGAATTTACTGTGGGAAATACAAACTATCCGATCGGAACGATCTCTCTGAACTCAGAACAAGCGTTAACCTTTGTTCGGGAACGATATTCCCTTAGCGGTGGCGATAACGATCGCGGAAAAAATCAAGAAAAAGTCATTGCGGCCATTATCCAGAAATTAACGTCAACAGACGCCTTGAGAAATTACAATGGTATTATCTCTGGTCTGCAGGATTCTGTGCAAACAAATATGACCCTTGAAACCATGGTTAACTTAGTGAATACACAGCTAGAATCTGGTGGTAGTTATAATGTAGTTTCCCAAGCCCTAACAGGAAATGGCACGACTGGCCTGCCATCTCATGCCATGCCAGATGCTAGTCTTTATATGATGGAAATTGATCAAAACAGCTTGAATGCGGCTAAAGCAGCCATTCAAGATACTATGGAAGGAAAGTAAAACATGATTGATATTCATTCTCACATTGTTTTTGATGTTGATGATGGTCCGAATACGATTGAAGATAGCAGAGCTTTGCTAGAAGAAAGCTATCGCCAAGGAGTGAGGACGATTGTTTCAACTTCTCATCGCAGAAAAGGAATGTTTGAGACTCCGGAAGAAAAGATTGCAGCAAACTTCAAGCAAGTACAGGAGTTGGCCAAGGAAATCGCAGATGATTTGACGATTCTTTACGGAGCAGAAATTTATTATACAAGTGATGTTCTGGAAAAGTTAGAGCAGGGGCGGATTCCCAAATTAGGGGGGACGACTTACGCTTTGATTGAGTTTAGTATGAGTACTCCTTACAAGGAAATTCACTCAGCTTTGAGCAATGTTTTGCGTCTGGGGCTGACTCCAGTAGTTGCTCATATTGAGCGTTACCATTGCTTAGAAAATGATGAGAAAAGAGTCCGTGAGTTGATAAATATGGGTTGTTATATGCAGATTAACAGCTCCAGTGTTCTGAAGCCAAAATTGTTTGGTGACAAATATAAATTTATGAAAAAACGAGCTCAATTCTTTCTTGACCATGATTTGGTGCATTTTGTAGCGAGTGATATGCATAATTTGGCTTCCCGTCCACCATATCTAAAAGAAGCCTATGATATCATCGCTAAGAAATACGGAGAATCATATGCAGAACGAATATTTAGAAAAAATCAGGAAATTCTGTTAAGTGATGAGTTTATTTAATTTGTGGAGCGGTTCCTCGCATTGTTAAACCATCAATCTTAATTTAGGAGAAAAATAGGAAAATGAATCAAGAAAATCAAATGGTTGAAATCGACGTCTTGTCCTTGTTGAAAACAGTCTGGAAAAGAAAGTTTCTGATTGTTTTGACAGCTTTAGTAATGGCTATTTTAGCATTGGGTTACAGTGTGTTTTTAGCGAAACCTTCTTATCAGAGTACGACACGGATCTACGTTGTCAATCGCCAGCAATCTGACAACAATGCTTTGACAAATCAAGATTTGCAAGCAGGGGCTTATCTGGTAAAAGACTATAAAGAAATCATTTTATCCCAAGACGTTTTAGCGAGCGTGATTTCAGAGCTAAATCTGCCGACGACACCGGCTGGATTATCTGAAAAAGTGACTGTTGCAGTACCGACCGACACACGGATTGTATCAATCACGGTAGCGGATGGGAATCCGAACGAGGCTAGCCGAATAGCCAATACGCTTCGCGAAGTGGCTGCAGAAAAAATCATTGCGGTTACTAAAGTGTCAGATGTTACAACCTTGGAAGAAGCGGAAGTGCCTAAAGAGCCATCTTCACCAAATGTCCGCCGCAATGTGTTGCTTGGCTTCCTTGCGGGAGGCGTTGTGATGGTTGTAGTTGTACTGTTGGTAGATATTCTAGACGACCGAGTGAAGAAGCCAGAAGATATTGAAGAAGTTATGGGTTTGACCTTGCTTGGCGTTGTACCTGACATGAATAAACTGAAATAAGGAGATAGTATGCCGAGATTAGAATTATCAAGAAGCAGAAAAGCTTCTATTGAGAAGACAGAAGAGTATTACAACGCCCTTCGTACCAATATCCAGTTGAGCGGGGACAACCTCAAAATTATTGCCTTGACCTCTGTTCAGCCCAATGAAGGAAAGTCAACGACTTCAACAAATCTGGCCATTGCTTTTGCCAGAGCTGGCTATAAAACTATTTTGATTGATGCGGATATCCGAAATTCAGTCATGTCTGGGGTCTTCAAATCAAAAGAGAAAATAACTGGTTTGACAGACTATTTAGCAGGAAAGACGGATCTGTCTCAAGGTTTGTGTGAGACGGATGTAGAGAATCTCTTTGTTATTGAGTCTGGACAAACCTCTCCTAATCCAACAGCACTTCTTCAGGGCAAAAACTTTGACTCTATGATGAATGTTTTGCGCAAATATTATGATTATGTTATTGTCGATACACCACCAATCGGTTTTGTTATCGATGCAGCCATCATTGCACAAAAATGTGATGCTTCTATCCTGGTCACAGAGGCAGGAGCTGTCAAACGCAAGCTGGTTCAGAAGGCTAAAGAACAGCTGGAACAAACAGACACACCATTCCTAGGAGTTATTTTAAATAAATACAACGTGGCTATGGATAAATATGGCTCATACGGAATCTATGGTGCGTATGGTAATTACGGAAACTATGGGAAAGAAAATACTAAGTAGATAATATAAATCTGGGGGGGACAATGGAACTAACACGATCACAAAAAAGAATTATTTTGATGTTAGCTGATGCTACTCTGATATATTTTAGTGGATATGTAGCATACTTTTTCTTATCTGAGTATGTTCTGTTATCAGATTTGAATTTAATACAAACTTTAACAGGAGTTGCCGCCCTTTATTTCATAATTGGTCTTAAAATTCGATTGTTTTCGATCATTAATCGTTACACAGATTATAAGACTCTCAGTACCATAAGTTTTATTTTATTAGGTGCCTATTTTATTACTTTCCTTATAGAAATAGCATTCTCGCTGAAAATTAGTTATCGTTTTCTGTTGCTTAGCTGCATGTTTTCTATTTTGTTTACTATATCTATGCGACTTGGCTGGAGAATGTGGTACAGTTTTAAGAACGGGACTACTTATACGGAAGTTGAAGAAAGTAAAGTTAGCAGAACCTTGGTCGTCGGAGCAGGAGATGGCGGAAGCTTATTTATCACAACCGCTCTAAAAGACTCACCAGAATTAAAAATTGTTGCAGTGGTGGATCGTGATGTAAGTAAGCAGGGTTCGCTCCTGCATGGTATTAAGGTTGTAGGCACAGACGAACAAATTCCAGAAATTGTAGCAAATTATGAGATAAGTCAAATAGTAGTGGCTATTCCGTCGCTTAAACCAGATGAGTATGAGCGCATTCTCTCTCTTTGTAAAAAGACAGGCGCTAAAGTCAGTGCTATGCCAAAGTATGAAGAAGTTGTTACAGGGAAGTTAAAAGTACACAAATTAAGAGAAATTGATATTGCTGATTTGTTGGGGAGAAAAGAAGTTAAACTTGACCAAACAAGTTTACAGTCCAATATTGAAGGTAAGACAGTCTTGGTTACGGGAGCTGGAGGCTCAATTGGTTCAGAACTCTGTCGCCAGATAGTTCGTTTTTCTCCTGCAAGGTTATTACTATTAGGCCATGGAGAAAATTCTATCTATTTAATCCATAAAGAGCTGACTACTAACTACGGAGAAGAGGTAGAAATTGTTCCTATCATAGCGGATATTCAGGACAGAGAGCGGATATTTCATATTATGAAAGAGTACCGACCAGATCGTGTCTATCACGCAGCTGCACATAAGCATGTTCCTCTAATGGAGTATAATCCAACTGAAGCAGTTAAAAATAATATTTATGGAACAAGAAATGTTGCTGAGGCTGCTAAGGCGGCTGGAGTTGCTAAGTTTGTGATGGTTTCTACCGATAAGGCTGTGAATCCTCCAAATGTCATGGGGGCTACGAAACGTGTTGCCGAAATGATTGTCACAAGTTTAAACGAAGAGGGGAAAACCTTATTTGCTGCAGTTCGCTTTGGAAATGTTTTAGGCAGTCGAGGAAGTGTTGTGCCACTATTCAAGGAACAAATTGCAAATGGTGTTCCAATTACGGTGACAGATTTCCGAATGACACGGTATTTCATGACAATTCCTGAGGCAAGTCGCCTAGTCATTCAAGCGGGAGCGTTAATGCATGGCGGAGAAATTTTCGTATTAGACATGGGTGAGCCAGTTAAAATTTTAGATTTAGCTAAAAAAATGATTACACTAAGCGGACATACGGAAGAAGAAATACAGATTGTAGAGACTGGGATTCGACCAGGAGAGAAATTATATGAGGAGCTACTCTCAAACGAGGAGCGGGTTGATGAGCAAATCTATGAAAAGATATTTGTAGGGAATGTGCAGACCGTTTCTAATACAGAAGTGGATGCGTTCATTCAGTCTATTTCTAATTTAGATGGTTCGGAATTGAAAGAAAAGTTAGTAGAATTTGCACAGCAGTAGGGGTATAGATGATAAAGTTCGAAGATTTACCAATCCAAATTAGGAACGAAGAAGTAAAAAGGTATTACAAATTTCTCAGAGATAAAAGGTTTTCATTGTTTTTTAAATTCTTAATGGACCGTTTATTAGCCTTTGTACTACTTGTCTTATTTTTTCCAGTTATTTTGATAATTGGGATTTGGATAAAACTAGATAGTCCGGGTCCGGCTATTTATAAGCAAGTCCGAATTACGCAGTATGGCAGAGAATTCAAAATTTGGAAATTTCGGACCATGGTTGAGGGAGCTGATAAAAAAGGCTCTCTCGTAACCTCTCACAATGATAACCGCATTACTAAAATTGGAAAGTTTATTCGGAAATATCGGATAGATGAACTGCCGCAATTGGTTAATGTGTTATTAGGAGATATGAGTTTTGTTGGTACCAGACCAGAAGTTCCTAAATATACCAATCAGTATACAGATGAAATGAAAGCAACTTTATTATTGCCAGCTGGGATAACCTCTCCAGCAAGCATTTCGTTCAAAGATGAAGATCTTATAATCAATGGCTGTGTCGAACGTGGCTTAACGGTTGATGATGCATATGTGAAAGAGGTTTTGCCCGCAAAAATGCACTATAATTTAGAGTATTTGAGACAGTTTAGTTTTATTAATGATCTAAAAATCATGATTCAGACAGTAGTGGAAGTAGTTAAATAGGAGAGTGATCTATCATGACAGAATATAATATCCCTTTTTCCCCCCCAGATATTACAGAGGAAGAAATCGCTGAAGTTGCAGACACCTTGCGTTCAGGTTGGATTACAACCGGACCTAAAACAAAAGAATTAGAAAAACGTTTATCAGAGTATACCCATACTAATCGTACGGTATGTTTAAACTCTGCTACAGCAGCTTTGGAGCTTATTCTGCGAGTTTTAGAGATTGGTGAAGGAGATGAGGTTATCGTCCCAGCGATGACTTATACAGCTTCTTGTAGTGTTATCACTCATGTAGGTGCGACTCCTGTCATGGTTGATATTCAGGAAAATTCTTTTGAAATGAATTATGATTTGCTTGAAAAAGCCATTACATCCAATACAAAAGCGATTATCCCTGTAGAATTAGCTGGAATTATATGTGATTATGATAGAATTTTCGATATTGTTTTTACAAAACAGCATCTATTTAAAGCGACTGGTAAGTTACAAGATGTCTTTAATCGGATTGTAGTTATTTCTGACAGTGCTCATGCCTTAGGCGCAACGTACAAAAATGTTCCTGCTGGTGATATTGCTGATTTTTCATCATTTTCTTTTCATGCTGTAAAAAACTTTACAACAGCAGAAGGAGGCAGTGTCACTTGGAAATCACATCCTGATATTGATGATGATGAATTGTATAAAGAATTTCAGATTTTATCACTTCATGGTCAGACCAAAGACGCATTAGCAAAAACTCAGTTAGGATCTTGGGAATATGACATTGTGAAGCCAGCTTATAAGTGTAATATGACAGATATCATGGCTTCAATTGGGTTAGTACAATTAAAAAGATATCCTCAATTACTGGAACGAAGAAAAGCGATTGTTGCTCAATATGATAAGGCATTTGAAGGTATGCCTATTTCACCCCTGAAACATGATGGGCCTCACTATCAGTCATCTAGACACTTGTATGTTACACATGTCGAAGGAATCAGTTTAGAAGAACGTAACTTGATTATTCAAAAGATGGCTGAAGCAGGCATTGCGTGCAACGTACACTATAAACCACTACCAATGTTGACAGCCTATAAAGATTTAGGATTCGATATCAAAGATTATCCAAACGCATATCGCTATTTTGAAAATGAAATTACATTACCGTTACATACCAAACTAAGTGATAAGGAAGTGGAATATATTATTGATAACTATAAATTTATATTGAATCAATTGTTTGATGAATAATAGTAAGAGGAAATTTAATGACTGCTGTTAATGTACGAAAACTGCAAGAGAAAACATTAGAAATTTTAGTGTATTTTGATACGTTCTGCAAAGAACATAATTTGACCTATTTTCTCTGTGGAGGTTGTCTAATTGGTGTTGAAAGGCATAAAGGGTTTATTCCATGGGATGATGATGTGGATATCTTTATGCCTAGAAAAGATTATGAAAGATTGGCGGTAATTTGGTCGAAATATAATCAAAAATCAAGATATGTTTATTGTAGAACCGATCGAAAACATAATTATCATGATGCAGGAGCTTCTATACGAGATAGGAGTACAACATTTATTAATAGACATAGTATTAATGATGATATTTGCCATGGTATAGGAATCGAAATAATGCCGATTGATGCTTGTCCTGATTCTAGAATTAGACGATGTTTGCAATTGTTTCATGCTTTTGTCTTCTCTCTGTTTAATGTCCAGAGATTACCTGATAATAAGGGGGGGCTGCTTAGAAACATGGCAAAAATTATGTATTTTTTGGTTCCCTCTCAAAATATTAGATATAAGTTATGGAAATACTCAGAACAACAAATGTCTAAGTATTCTTGGGAACAGTGTAGTAAGGTTACAGAATTAATAGGAGCTGTTAAAGGGATGTTGATAGAACATCCAAAAGAAGATTTTGATAGTGTTATACGGTGTGATTTTGAAGGTTACAGTTTGCCAGTTATGAGAGGTTACAAGGAATATTTATCAAAGATATGGGGAGATTATATGCAACTACCACCAGTTGAATCTAGAGTGCCTAAGCACGATACTATATATATTAGTACCACGGAACCATATGAACAATTCAAAGGTATTTATTACTGCATAAAAAATGAATAAACTTAATTATAAAAGTGGGGAAATAATATGAATATTGCCATTATTTTTGCTGGAGGAACAGGTCAACGAATGAATTCTAAGACCAAGCCAAAACAATTTTTAGAATTGCACGGGAAACCTATTCTTATATATACATTAGAACAGTTTCAAAGACATGAACAAATTGATGCTATTGTTTTGGTTTGCCTATCAGAATGGAAAGACTATTGCCAGGACTTGATAGAAAAATTTAAAATTACTAAGGTATGCAGTATTGTTTCAGGAGGAGCGACTGGGCAAGAATCAATTTTTAATGGATTGGATGAGGCTTTTAAAAAGTTCCCAGAGGATAGCATTGTCTTAATACATGATGGGGTTAGACCGTTAATTAATGCTGAAACTATATCCAAGGATATAGAATGTGTGCAAAAAAATCGCTCTGCTATAACAGTATCAGTAGCCAGCGAAACAATAAGCTTAAGAGGAGAGAATGATACCGTTGGCAAAATTATAGATAGAAGTCAATGTCAAATTGCAAAAGCTCCTCAATGTTTTATACTTAAGGATATTTATCAATCTCATTTAAAAGCCCAAGAACAAGGGATTAATGATTTTATTGATTCGGCCAGTTTAATGAGTTTCTTTGGATATACATTACATACTGTCGAGGGTCCTTCTGAGAATATCAAGATAACTTTTCCTTCAGATTACTATGTTTTTAGAGCAATCTTAGAAGCTAAAGAAAATTCGCAGATATTTGGTATTTAACATAAAAGGATATTTTGAAAGGAAATAAATATTTTATGATACCACTGATTAGCATTATAATGCCTGTATATAATTCTGAAAAATACCTGATACCTGCTTTGACTTCATTACAAAATCAGTCTTTTAAGAATTTTGAAGTTATTCTTGTTAATGATGGCTCGACAGATAATAGCCAGAGTATTTGTGAGGAATTCTGTAAAAACGATTTTAGGATGAAATTATATAGTCAGAAGAATGAGGGACTGTGTTCGGCTAGAAATACTGGCATAGAGAATGCTTCAGGAAAGTATTTAATGTTTATGGATAATGATGATGAAATAAGTGAAGATGCATTAAATGTTCTTTGTGATTATATAAATAAGTTCAATGTTGATATAGTTCGATTTAATCGTAAGAGAGTCCAAATATTTACTGAAAATAAAGTAAAGGAAGATATATATGGTTGTAAAGGGCTCTGTATAAATGATGCTCCAATTTATATGAGTCGTGCTGAATTTTTCAATAGCTATCCTAGAGTGCGCAATAGCGGTTGTTTTTCTGGTATTTGGAATGGAGTTTTCAAAAAGGAATTATTTGAAAATAATAAAATTAGATTTGATACAGACATAAAATTCGGTGGAGAAGATTGGTTGTTGAACTTGGAATTATATGCAGTATTTAGAAACATACTGTTTATTCCAGATATTCTTTATATTTATTATAGAAGATTATCTCATAGCACCTCTACCAAATATCAGGAAAATAGAATTGTAGCTATAAAAAAAGTAGCAGAGTCTGAATTGAAGTTGCTAATTAATGAAAAAATTCAGAATGAATATTATGCCCACAGTATGGCGATGTATTTAGGACAAATAGTTAAAGTAATGATGCATCGTGAGAGTGGTTTATCTTTTCTAGATAAAATAGTTAAATTAAAAGATTTAAAAAATAGCGTTGCATTTGATATAGAAGCGAACAGTTCGATAGTGTTAAATGCTTCATTTAAAGATAGATTATATGTTATGTTATTTATAAAAGAGAGATACAGAAGTCTGTTGCTCATTTCTCAACTATTACTGATTATGAGAGGGAATACATAGTGGATAAAATGAAAAAGAATGAAGAAAAATATGATCAAACTGCTGTAGAAATAAATAAAAGATATCAGGAGTTGTTTTATTCTTCATCATTTCAAAAAAAACGTAGAAATGAAAAATATATAAACTATTTTAAAAATGGTAATTTTAAAAAGATTATTGAAGATATATTTTTTAAAATCTTTATTAAGATACCGTCATCAACAGCCGGAAATGTTATCAAGCCTAATACATCAGGAGAGTTAGATATAACAGGAAAAAAAATTGCAGTTTATAGTTGTATCGTCGGACGATATGATTCTATTATAGAACCTCTTTACATTGATTGCGATATTGACTATTTCATGTTTACTGATTTAGATTTACCAAGTGACTCCAAATGGAAAAAAATAGATATTACACAATTCGAAGAGTATAATAAACTTTCACCTATTCAATTAAACCGTAAAATAAAAATGTTGCCACATGTTTATCTGAAAGATTATGATTATAGTATCTATGTAGATGGGTTGATTGAAATAGTTTGTAGTATGAAACCTTTAATTGAAAATATGAAATCATCTAGTTTAGGAGTTCATTTTCACAACCAGAGAGACTGTATTTATGACGAAGCAATTATGATTAAGTATGCTAAAAAAGCAGATATGTCAATTGTTAATCAACAGCTCAAGATTTATCGAAATGAAGGTTTCCCATCACATAATGGCCTGTACGAAAATACTATTATGATTCGAAATCATAATAGTCAATTGATGTGCAAATTAATGGATAAATGGTGGGAGGAATATTTAAAATTCCCAACTCGGGATCAATTAAGTTTGCCATATTTAATATGGAAAAATCAAATTCCATCAGATGAAATTTGTATATTAGGTAATAATTTAAATAAAAATCCGAGGTTTAATAGAGGGTTGAATCATTTATAATGAGAAAAATTGTTATACATAAAAAACGAACAAAGTTTAATTTATTGCTTATTGGGGCTTTCATAGCTTTTATATTGTTTGATGAATTATACTTCAGAGGAAGAGAATTATATATAACTCCAATAATTGGATTGTTTCTTTTATTGTTTGATGATCAAAAAATTAAAATCAACACAGGAGTCGTATGGATAATATTATTATCAATTTACACATCTTTAATTGGAGTAAAATTATCGGATAACACTGAGAATTTCTCTCTCTTATATAATATAGTTTCTTTTTTGAATATTTTAAATATCTATCTATTATTTTTGAAATATAGTGAAGATTTCTTTTATATCCTAAAGAATACATTGTTTTTTACAACTATTATCACTTCGTTTTTTATATTTTTAAGTGAGCTTCCTATATTAAGGTATAGGTGGACCGATTATTTAAAAGGACATATAGGTTATAGATTAGGCTTGTCTTCAGATATAAATCCGAATACAATCGCATGGTTATTTGGAATACTGGGCATGCTAACTTTATTCCTATACATTCATGAGCGTCACAAGACATATTTGTTTTTAATTGTTCTTCAAGTTATCTTTATACTATTAAGTGGATCAAAAGCTGGACTACTTTTTATGTTAATTCCTATTTTATATTACGGAATTAAAAGTTTATTTACACTCAATATTAAAATAACCATACTTATTATTTTAGCAATAGGAATCTTGTGGTTTTCTATCCAGCATAACCCACTATTATATACATTGGTCGGAAAAAGAATTGATGAAATGTTGTTAACATTAGGGATTGGACGTGATATAGCCGGGGTGTCTGTAGATGCTACTTCAACACTTAAGCGGATAGATATGTTGGAAACGGCCTGGAGAATGTTTTCAGAAAAGCCTATATTTGGTTGGGGGATTGGAGCATTTGCAAAATTTGGGGGATATGGATATTACAGCCATAATACTTTTTTAGAACTGTTAGTAAGTGGTGGAATAATAGGATTTATCATTTATTATGGGTACTTATCGCTTCTTAGTATAACTATTTTTTTGAAAGAAAAATCTAAGTTGAAAGATATGTTATTGATTTTAATAATTAGTTTGATCCTGTCAGATATGATAACAGTTACTTTTTATTCTCGTATTGTTTTTTATTTTAGGACAATATTAATATTAATAGTATTATCTTTGAATACAGATTTGGAAAAGAGCTAGTATGTTAGATACAAAAATGTCAGGAACTATCGTCAATTCTGTAAAATGGTCAAGTTTAACAGAAATTGCAACAAAATTAATAACTCCAATAACTGCAATGATTTTGGCACGTTTGCTAACTCCTTCGGAATTTGGTGTTATTGCAACAGTTAATATGGTCATCAGTTTTGCGGATGTTTTTACAGATGCTGGATTTCAAAAATATATTATTCAAAAAAAATTTAATAATGAAAAAGAGTTAATTGATAACGCAAATGTGGCATTTTGGACTAACATGGGAATTTCTTGTCTTTTAATGTTACTGATTGTAATATTTTCAGAGCAGATTGCTAGCATGGTTGGGAGTCGTGGATTAGGACATGCGATATCGTTTTCTAGCATCAGCTTAATTTTCACCTCATTTTCAAGTATACAATCGGCTATTTTGAAGAAAAATTTTCAATTCAAAGTGTTATTTTGGATACGTATTTTAATGGTCGTTATTCCCGTTGGTGTAACTCTACCTTTAGCATTTTTAGGTTTTAGCTATTGGAGTGTTATTATCGGGTCGTTAGTAGCTCAGTTTTCAGTTGCATTGGTTTTGACAATACAATCTAAATGGAGACCTTCTTTCGAATACAGTCTTGTCAAGCTGAAGGAAATGTTTTCTTTTAGTAGTTGGATATTAGTTGAATCTATTTTGCTGTGGCTAACAACTAATGGTGATATCTTTATACTAAGTCAAACACTTTCGTCTTATTATATTGGTTTGTATAAAAACTCCATTACTCTAACAAATAGCATTTTTAATATGATTATTGCGGCAACAAGTTCAGTTCTACTGTCGGCGTTAGCAGCAACTAAAGGTGATGATGAACAATTTTATAAATTATTTTATACTTTTCAGAAAACAGTTGGCATCATTCTAATTCCCTTAAGCGTTGGAGTTTTTCTGTATCAGGACTTAGTTACATATATTTTATTAGGAAGCCAATGGAAAGAAGCTAGCTTTTTAATTGGTTTGTATAGCTTAGTGAACTGTTTTGCAATTCTTGTTGGACAATATATTAGTTTGATATTTACTGCCAAAGGACTGCCAAAATTATCAGTATTATCTCAAGGCCTCCAGTTGACTCTCATGATTCCTTTGTTAGCAGTTTGTTCGAATTTTGGATTTGAAGTAATTGTTGTAGTGAGATGTTTTATTAGATT
Source organism: Streptococcus sp. Marseille-P7376 (assembly GCF_902460385.1). Lineage (NCBI taxonomy): Bacteria > Bacillati > Bacillota > Bacilli > Lactobacillales > Streptococcaceae > Streptococcus > Streptococcus sp. Marseille-P7376. The sequence continues at coordinate 4,216 of NZ_CABPTS010000007.1, read as the reverse complement.
ATTTTATGGTTTCATTAATCTCTTCTTAGCTAAAAAATACCTCAAAATTCCTTTCTTGCAGATGTTGAAAAATCTTTTGCCACCTTATATGAGTTCGTCTGTTATGGGAATTGTAGTCTTTGCTTTACTGCCATTATCAAGTGGTGTTGGATGGGAATTTTTTACTATAGTATTTGCTATGCTCATCTATAGTATTGTTATTTTGTGTTTTCCTAGCTATCGAAAAATGATTTTTCAATTATCAACTAAACTAATCGTAAAAAGATTTAAAAAGAGGTGATGCAATGAGAGAACGAAACACGTAGCTTTAAGGACTGAGAGGCATTGCTATATTACTAGTCGTGATCTATCATTTATTTTATAGATATAATCAACTATATTTAGAAGCTCTCCCAAGTCTTATAAAGTATTATAAGGAAATTGGTGTGTCATTGTTTCTAATTATATCTAAAAGATTATTTGCTTAAAAATTTAAAAGAAATTGATATTTTCAGGGAGTTTAGATGCAGATGTTCGAAAAAGAATTTCAAATATTAAATGAATTGTTAGAACAAGAGGATAACGGAAAAACATTTTTAATTACAGGTGCAACAGGGTTAATTGGAAAAACCTTAATTCGTTTTTTATTGGCATGGAATGCAAAATCAAAGCAGAAATTAAAAATAATCGCTCTAGTTCGGGATGTTAAAAAACTTAAAGCATGTTTTGGAGAAGAGGTAGACAACTTAGAATACCTAGTAGGAGATGTTAGAACTGTTGACTTAAGCAACCTCCACGTGGATTATATCATTCATGCTGCTAGCCAAACTTCAAGCAAAGGATTTATAGAAAGTCCAATAGACACGTTGTCTGTTGCAATAGATGGTACTAAAAATCTACTGGAGTTTGCTAGAAAAAGTAAACTAAAAAAATTCATATATCTATCAACGATGGAGGTTTATGGCTATCCTCAATCTGATGAAAAAATCTTTGAAACCTCAGGGACTAATATTGATACGATGGATGTTCGTTCATGCTATCCTGAAAGCAAGAGGCTATGTGAAAATTTATGTGTAGCTTACAGCCGGGAATATGATTTGCCTATTAATATTTTACGTTTAACTCAAACTTTTGGACCTGGAGTTGAATACAACGATGGACGAATTTTTGCAGAGTTTGCACGTTGCGTACTTGAAAATAAAGATATTTGCTTAAAAACAAAAGGTTTAACAAAAAGAAGTTACCTACATGTGTACGACGCATTGACCGCTATTTTTCAAGTGCTCTATCTAGCTGACAGTGGCAATGTTTATAATGTGGCTAATGAGGCTACATATTGTAGTATCTATGATATGGCTGTTTTTGTATCTCGTAAAATATCTAAGCAAAGAATCAAAGTAATAATAGCGGAAGAAGAAAACAAATATGGTTATGCTCCTACTCTTTGTATGAATTTAGATACAAGTAAGTTAAAGCAGTTGGGCTGGAAGCCGCTATATGATTTAGAGGATATGTTTAATATGATGATATTGGATTTGCAAGATAATCAAAAGGAAAATAATAATGGAACAAAAAAATATCAATTTTAAAAATAAAACAATCCTCATTACAGGAGCTGCTGGTTTTATTGGCTCAAATCTTGTTAAGAGATTATTAGAGTTAGACGGACCGATGACAATCATTGGTTTGGATAATTTGAATGATTACTATGATGTTGAACTCAAAGATTATCGATTAGATCAGATTGACAAGCTTAGTGAGAAGTATCCAGAAAAAAACTGGATATTTCTTAAAGGAAGTATTTCAGATAAAACTTTCATTGATGAAGTTTTTAACCAATATCATCCTCAAATAGTTGTTAATCTAGCAGCGCAGGCGGGGGTTCGTTATTCGATCACAAATCCAGATGCATACATAGAAAGTAATATTATTGGTTTTCATAATATTTTGGAAGCTTGTCGCCAGTCTTATGAGATTTACGGTGGTGGTGTAGAACATTTGGTTTATGCTTCATCTTCGTCAGTATACGGTGGAAATACAAAAGTTCCGTTTGCAACGGAAGACAAGGTAGATAATCCTGTTTCGCTCTATGCTGCAACTAAAAAATCTAATGAACTTCAAGCTCATGCGTATTCGAAGCTTTATAATATTCCTTCTACAGGTTTACGCTTCTTTACGGTTTACGGTCCTGCAGGTCGACCAGATATGGCTTACTTTGGTTTTACAGACAAATTACGAAGTGGTTCTGATATTGAAATTTATAATTATGGTAATTGTAAACGAGATTTCACTTATGTAGATGACATTGTTGAGGGAATTTTACGGGTGATGCAATCTGCTCCGGTAAAACAAATAGGAACTGATAATCTACCCTTAGCACCATATAAAGTGTATAATATTGGTAATAATCAGCCAGAAAATCTTTTAAACTTTGTTGATATCCTGCAGCAAGAACTAATTCGAGCTGGAGTTTTACCAGAGGATTATGACTTCGATAATCATAAAAAATTAGTTCCTATGCAGCCAGGGGATGTTCCCGTTACTTATGCAGATACAAGTGCTCTAGAGAGAGATTTTGGTTTTAAGCCAAAAACTTCTTTGCGAGAAGGCTTAAGAAAATTTGCAGAATGGTATAAAGAATATTATAATGAATGATAATATTCTTCCATGAAAGGAAAAAGTATGAAAATAGCAGTAGCAGGTACAGGGTATGTTGGTTTGTCCATTGCAGTTTTGTTGTCTCAGCATCATCAAGTAGTAGCGATGGACATCATTCCTGAGAAAGTCGACTTAATCAATCAAAAACAGTCTCCTATCCAAGATGACTATATAGAGAAATATCTTGCAGAAAAAGAGTTAAATTTAGTGGCTACATTGAATGCAGAAGAAGCTTATCAGGATGCAGATTTTGTTGTGATTGCAGCTCCAACTAATTATGATCCAAAAAAGAATTTCTTCGATACGTCTGCTGTAGAGTCTGTCATAAAAACAGTGCTGAAATATAACCCTGAGGCAATCATGGTGATTAAAAGTACAGTTCCTGTGGGCTATACAGAGTCAGCGCGGAAGAAGTTTCAGACTGAAAATATCTTATTTAGCCCTGAGTTTTTGCGTGAATCAAAAGCACTTTATGATAATCTGTACCCGAGTCGAATTATTTTAGGGACAGATAAAAATAATGAGCACTTGGTAGGCGCTGCTGAAACTTTTGCGGGATTGCTCCAAGAAGGAGCTTTAAAAGAAGATATTGATACATTGTATATGGGCTCTACAGAAGCTGAAGCGGTGAAACTGTTTGCGAATACTTATCTCGCTCTGCGCGTTTCTTATTTTAATGAGCTGGATACTTATTCTGAGATGAAGGGTCTAGACACTCAAGCTATTATTGATGGAGTTTGTTTAGATCCACGGATCGGCTCTCACTATAACAATCCTTCCTTTGGCTATGGTGGCTATTGTCTTCCTAAAGATACCAAGCAACTTCTTGCAAATTACTCTGATGTTCCTCAGGATATGATGACAGCGATTGTACAAAGTAATCGGACAAGGAAAGATTATATTGCCGATCGGATTTTAGATCTTGCTGGTGCTTATGTTGGCAATGACTCCTATGAGCCAGCTAGGGAGCGAGACATTACTGTCGGTGTTTATCGTTTGACAATGAAAAGTGACTCAGATAATTTCAGGCAATCTTCTATTCAAGGTGTTATGAAACGTCTGAAGGCCAAGGGTGTCACCATTATTATTTACGAGCCAACACTTGAGGATGGTGTTACCTTCTTTGGCAGTAAGGTGGTCAATGATTTCAAAAAATTTAAAGAACTTAGTCAAGTGATTATTGCCAATCGTTTTGATGAAAGCTTAGAAGATGTACAAGAAAAAGTTTACACTAGGGATATTTTCAAACGAGATTAATTCAGTTTATATCTTGTAGCAGAGTTACATGATTCAATCTCCCTCTACAATGTCACATTCTAGCCAATTATTTTATATTGGGAGCGGTTGGTGATGGAGGGGAGAATGAAAAAGAACCTGAAACTTTTTGGGCTCTTTTCTACCATTTGTCAAGTCTGTCAAGGCTTTAAGTGAAAAATGAGATAAGACAGTAGCTATTCCGAGGTTACTGTCTTATTTTTAACACTTTTTGAGCCATAAAAGGGCATGCAAAAAAAACACCTCATCTGGTATTTTTTGAAACAAGGTGTTCCAATAATACGGCATAGACAGCCTTATCGAT
>NZ_CABPTS010000006.1:0-94437 GCF_902460385.1 Streptococcus sp. Marseille-P7376 | reverse complement strand
TAGTTACGACGTCTAGCGCCAAAGGACTCATCGACTTAACAAGACACCTCTACTTTAACATAACGAAAAAAGTAGTGAGTACTTTCTCCCGTCGGAGATTTTCTCACTACTAATCTTAGTATGTTTTAGTTTTGCTTTAATACGCTTGTTGTTGTAGTAATCAATGTAGTCTATAATGGCTTTTTTAAAGTCTTATAATGACCTAAATTCATGTTCAAAGCCATAAAACATCTCTGCTTTTTAAATGCCAAAGAAAGATTCCATCATACCGTTATCCGTGCTAGTTCCTTTGCGAGACATGGAGGGACAGATCCCTTTACTGTCAAGAAAACGATGGTAGACCTCCTGTTGGTATTGCCAACCTTGGTCGCTATGGAGAATAGTATTGGGATAAGCTTCCTTAGGAAAAGCCTTTTCAAGCATGGATTTAACTTGCATCAGGTTGGGAGAATGGGACAAGGTAAAGCCGATAATTTCGCTGTTATAACCATCCAGAACAGGCGACAGATAGAGTTTCTCAGAGCAATTTGGCAAAGCAAACTCGGTCACATCGGTATAACACTTCTCAAAAGGTTTAGACCCCTCAAATTGCTTGTTAATCAGATTTGGAGCCTTCTTGCCAACCTCCCCCTTGTAGGACTTGTATTTCTTGCGCTTACGGATGCGTGCAGACAGACCTAACACCTGCATCAAACGCTGCACTTTCTTATGATTGATGCTATAACCACGATTGCGCAGTTCTAGATGAACCCTGCGGTAACCATAATTGCCCTTATGAGCCTTAAAAATTGCTTGTATCTCATTCTTGATGTCCCTATCTTTGTCCTCTGTAGCTAGTTGCTTGAGCTGGTAATAGTAGGTGGCACGAGCTAGTTTAGCTGTTGCTAGAAGGAGGTCTAGTCGGAATCCTCCATTGACCATTTCTCTAACTGTTTCTGCCTTTCACGCGCTAAGGCTTCGTCCCTCAGGCGCAATTCCTTCAACTTTTTTAGATAGGCATTCTCCGTTCTAAGACGTTCATTTTCTTCTTGGAGTCGCTCTAACTCCGTCATCTCTTCCCAGGTCTTCTTTGGCTTACGTCCCATTTTTGGCGGCCTCCCTCTTGCTTTCTCAAGAATAGTATAGCCGTTTTTCTTGTATTGCGCTATCCAATTTGGAAGAGTCCCTCGGTTTGGCAAGGCGTAATCAAGTGAAACGGTCAGCTGTGACTGTTGTTTCAGAAGCACGTTATCAATCATTTCCTGCTTTAATTCTGGAGAATAATAGGTATTTTTCCCTTTCTTGACAATGTTCATCCCGTATCTGTCTATCAGTCGAATCATATATTGAATACCGGATTCTGCAACACTGAACTGGTCCGACAAAGACTTAATGCTTTCACCATTTTGCCGTAACTCATAGATTTTGACTTTGTCTTCATAACTTAATTTCATAAAAATAACACCCCAAATGTTAGATTTTTTCTGTCTAACTTTTGGGGTGCGGTTCATTAAGCCGAGGGTTTTTGAATAGATTTATTTTGGATAAATATAGCTGACAGCTCCTTGACCAGCGGCGTAGGGATTAAACCAGCCACGGAAGTTGCCAATGTATTGTTTGCCTGCATAGTTTGATTCTTTGATTTGGATGCGGGTGTTGGATTCGACATGGGTGACAACACCGACATGCCCATAGCCACCATCAGTCCAGCAGATAATTGCTCCGACTTGTGGGATACTTCCTGTCTGGAAACCAGCTGCGCGTGCGCTGGCTGCCCACTGGCCACCATTACCCCAGTAAGGACCGGCCCAAGGAGCCAGCACTTTTGCTCCCCAAGTGCACTGACCATGGGGGTAAGAGGAGGCGCCTGCATAATCAGGGGTATAGAGGGTTGGCTCAGGAGTAGTTGGTTTATCAACCTGATAGCTGGTGCCTGTAAGTCCAGTCAACTGGCCGTTGAGATTACGGTAGACATGGGTATGGAAGAGACCACTTCCAGCATGCTGTTGCGTATTGATGGTAAATTTATACAAGCCATTGCCAACTTTGTTAGCAGTGTACCATTTGATGTCATCTTGGCCGTTGACTTCTGACCAGGTCGGCAGAGAAATCGTTCCTGGCCCGAAAGCATCTGCCACGGTCACTTCGTAATTGTAGGCAGAGATTTTATTGACAGAAACCTTGGTTTTGATATTTTCAGCAGAGAGAGTGACGGTGTCTGTCGCATAGCTATGTTCGCTGCCATCTTTATATTTGACGTAGATATGATTGATATAATTACCAGATAAGGCTTGGTGGTTGCGAATATTAAATTGTGCAGTAAAGGTCCCATCTCCATTATTACTTGCCTCATACCATTTGATATTGCTTTGATTATGGGTGCTCCAGATGGGAACGCGGACGGACTGAATCGGCTTAGATGTTGCAGTCTCACTGGTTTTTACAGTATAGGTTCCCTGCTCATGATTGACATTTTCGACAGAAAAAAGCGGTTTTTGCTCTTCTGGAGAAGGGAGCTTTTCAGAATCTATCGTAGCAGTTGTTCCTGCTAATCCTGTAAATTCAGGCTTGACATAGCTTTCACCGTAGAGATGGATATGATAGGTGCCTGTATCGTAATGATGCTTTTTCAGTTCTACTCTGACGCTGTAACTACCATCAGGATTTTTACTTGCCTCGTACCATTGCAAATCATCCTGACCCTTGTTTTCAGACCAAGTTGGCACAGTGACCTTGTACATGGTGTCAGGTAGGTTTTTGATAAGGATTTCCATAATGCCCGACTCAGGGAAGCTTGTCTGAATGGTCGGATTAGGCTTTTCGAGATGGAAAGTAGTGCCCGATTGGTAAATCATTTTGCCATTTTTATTTTCATAAGTATCTATGAAATATTTTCCATAGCCCTTATGCTTAGAAAGGTTAAATTCGGTACTATCTTGTCCAGCTTCATACCAATTAAGGTCGTCACCACCATTTTCATCAGACCAAACTGCATGGACAATTTTTGAGTTCCCTTGGTCTTTATTTCGCGTAAAATTGATGCGGCCAATCTGTCCAGCTGTTGTGACACTTGTTTTGCTAGTGGGTTTATTGAGGGTAAAGGTCGTACCATTCAAGCCTATCATCTTCCCGTTGATATTAATGTAAGTGTGTACATGGAAGGTGCCGTATCCGGCGTGTTGCCGGAGATCAATGGCTGTGCTGGATGTTTGAGGCGTGGTGTACCATTTCAAATCATCCTGTCCATTTTCGTCGGACCAGACCGCGTGGGAAATAGTATAAGGAACTTGAGCCTTGGAGCGGGCATAATGAATCTGTGCCGTATCCCCAGTGACATTGACAGTCACATTGCTGGCACGATCAGTGGGGCCTAGGATTTTGCTTCCAGCTTCAGTCGATGCAACAGCCTGAGCCGTGGAATGACTGGCAAACAGACCAAGGGCTGCTCCAGATAATAAAAACAGTTTCTGATATTTCTTCATAGATCTCCTTTGAATAAGAAATTTGGATAATTCCATTTAGATTATTCGGGAAAAAATATGAAAATAGAGTAATTTTTTAAAATTTTGGGAATTGAACTGCTAATCTAATTTAGTTTTATGAAATCTTTGATGTTTTGACTAAAGGTTATAAATTTTCAGTAAGATTAGATTGTTTTCATTCTTTCTCGGTTATCATAGAATAAAACGAACAATTGTGATATAATTTAGATAAATAATTCGTAAAAAAACAATGATTTTTACGTGATGTGTTAGCTTGGTGCGTTAGCACCTGTGATATTGGACATTGAGGTATCTTGGCTATGAAGCTTTTAGTTGTTGGTTCAGGCGGTCGTGAGCATGCGATTGCCAAGAAGTTGTTGGAGTCTCAGGATGTGGAGCAGGTTTTTGTCGCTCCTGGAAATGATGGCATGATCTTGGATGGGCTAGACTTGGTGAATATTGGAATTTCCGAACATTCTAAATTGATCGAGTTCGCAAAGGCGAACGATATTGCTTGGTCTTTTATCGGTCCGGATGATGCCCTGGCAGCTGGGATTGTAGATGATTTTAATCAAGCTGGGCTCAAGGCTTTCGGTCCATCTCGTTTAGCAGCGGAGCTGGAGTGGTCCAAGGATTTTGCCAAGGAAATCATGGTTAAATACGGTGTTCCGACAGCAGCCTATGGCACATTTTCCGACTTTGAGGAAGCCAAAGCCTACATAGAAAAGCAGGGAGCACCTATCGTGGTCAAGGCGGACGGCTTGGCTCTGGGCAAGGGCGTTGTTGTGGCGGAGACCGTGGAGCAGGCGGTTGAGGCCGCGCAGGAGATGCTCTTGGACAATAAGTTTGGCGACTCGGGTGCGCGTGTGGTTATCGAGGAGTTTCTTGAAGGTGAGGAATTTTCTCTCTTTGCCTTTGTCAATGGCGATAAGTTTTACATCCTGCCGACGGCCCAGGACCACAAGCGGGCCTATGATGGAGACAAGGGACCCAATACAGGCGGTATGGGAGCTTATGCACCAGTGCCTCACCTGCCACAAAGTGTGGTGGAGCAGTCAGTTGAGACGATTATCAAGCCGGTTCTCAAAGGCATGATAGCTGAGGGACGACCTTATCTTGGCGTGCTCTATGCTGGGCTGATTCTGACAGCCGATGGTCCTAAGGTTATCGAGTTCAACTCGCGCTTCGGCGATCCGGAGACCCAGATTATCCTGCCGCGCTTGACGTCTGACTTTGCGCAGAACATCACGGACATTTTGGATAAGAAGGAGCCTGCTATCACTTGGCTGGATGAGGGCGTGACACTTGGCGTGGTTGTCGCATCTAATGGCTATCCGCTAGATTATGAAAAAGGAGTTGAGTTGCCAGCTAAAACCGACGGCGACATCATCACCTACTATGCTGGGGCTAAGTTTGCGGATAATAGCAGAGCACTGCTGTCAAATGGCGGCCGAGTGTACATGCTGGTCACCACAGCAGATAGCGTCTCAGCTGCGCAGGAAAAAATCTATAACCAACTAAAAAAACAAGACACAACAGGTCTCTTTTACCGAACGGATATCGGAAGCAAGGCCATAAAAGATTAACAGATACTATAGTTGTCATGGCGAGCGAAAGCGAGCCACTATAGTATAATCGTCGCAGTAAAAGAAAAACTGTAAGAAAGGAGTATTCAGTTAGTTTCCCTAACTGAACACGGGACTAAATCCCTAGGAAAAAAGATAAAACTGCCTAGACGTAACCGTCGTCGTTAGTTTTCCTATTTTTCTACGGGATTTTTCGCAAGCGAATCGTCCCTTTGTATCTTAATATGAAACCAATTATTTCCATCATCATGGGCTCCAAATCCGACTGGGCTACCATGCAAAAAACCGCCGAAGTCTTAGATCGCTTTGGTGTAGCCTACGAAAAGAAAGTGGTCTCTGCCCACCGCACGCCTGACCTCATGTTTCAGCATGCTGAAGAAGCTCGTAGCCGTGGCATAAAGGTCATCATCGCAGGTGCTGGTGGCGCAGCCCATTTGCCAGGAATGGTAGCGGCTAAAACCACTCTGCCTGTCATCGGTGTACCAGTCAAATCTCGTGCTCTCAGCGGTTTGGACTCACTTTATTCGATCGTTCAGATGCCAGGTGGTGTTCCTGTGGCAACTATGGCTATTGGGGAAGCGGGAGCGATAAACGCTGCCCTGACTGCCCTGCGGATCTTGGCCATTGAAGACCAAGACCTGGCAGCAGCGCTAGCGGATTTTGCAGAAGAACAAGGGAAAATCGCTGAGGAGTCTACCAATGAGCTCATCTAAAACAATCGGAATTATCGGTGGCGGTCAGCTGGGACAGATGATGGCCATTTCTGCTATCTACATGGGGCACAAGGTCATTGCACTGGATCCTGCGGCGGGCTGCCCTGCCTCTCGCGTGGCGGAGATCATCGTGGCTCCTTATAATGATGTGGACGCTCTTCGTCAGTTGGCAGAGCGATGTGATGTTCTGACCTATGAGTTTGAAAATGTCGATGCTGACGGCTTGGATGCCGTTATCAAGGATGGTCAGCTCCCTCAAGGGACGGATCTGCTCCGCATTTCTCAAAATCGCATTTTTGAAAAGGACTTTTTGTCAAATAAGGCTCAAGTCACCGTGGCACCCTACAAGGTCGTGACTTCTAGTCAAGATTTGGCAGATATCGATCTGTCGAAAAACTATGTCCTCAAGACCGCGACTGGTGGTTACGATGGGCATGGACAAAAGGTCATTTGCTCGGCAGAAGACTTGGAAGAATCCTATGCGCTGGCTGATTCGGCAGACTGCGTTTTGGAAGAGTTTGTCAACTTTGACCTTGAAATTTCTGTCATCGTATCCGGCAATGGCAAGGACGTGACGGTTTTCCCAGTTCAGGAAAATATCCATCGCAACAATATCCTGTCTAAGACAATCGTGCCAGCTCGCATTTCGGAAAGTCTAGCAGATAAGGCAAAAACCATGGCAGTGCGAATCGCAGAACAGCTCAATTTGTCTGGAACCCTTTGCGTGGAAATGTTTGCGACCGCTGATGACATCATCGTCAATGAGATTGCTCCACGGCCACACAACTCTGGGCACTACTCTATCGAAGCCTGCGACTTCTCGCAGTTTGACACCCATATTCTGGGTGTTCTGGGAGCACCATTGCCAGCTATCCACCTGCATGCGCCAGCCGTTATGCTCAATGTTCTCGGCCAGCATGTCGAGGCCGCTGAGAAATATGTCACAGAAAATCCAAGCGCCCACCTCCACCTGTATGGTAAAATAGAAGCGAAGCACAACCGTAAGATGGGGCATGTGACTTTGTTTAGTGATGCGCCGGATAGTGTGGAAGAGTTTGGGGAGTAAGACAGGACCCCAGTTATAAGGTCCGTCGTCTTACCCCTGCAAGGTTGACTAGGCTTGTCGTAGCTGATAAAGTCAGCAAGAGAAGTCAGTCAACTACTGCTAGAAGGGATTGATTTTTAGATGAAGCCTATGATTCAAATCATTGTTAATGCTTTTGTTGAGAAGGATAAGACGGGAGCAGTCGTTGAAGTCTTGTTTGCAAGTACTGATCATGACAAGGTACAAGCTAAATATGATGAATTAGTTGCTCAATACCCCGAAAACTATTTGGCGATTTATGATCTGCCATTGGATACAAATCTCAACGAATTACCTCACTACCCATCCGTACTTATTGGGAAAGAGGAGTTTGAGTAGGGAAGTTCATATTATTATTTATTGGGAAAAACTACGAGGGGTGTTAAATATGTATATAAAATCTATGACCATAAAAAAACTTCATAAAGTTTATAATTACGATATAAAATTTAATCAAGATATAACTATTTTGTATGGAGAGAATGGTAGTGGTAAAACGACTATTTTATCAATTTTAGAGACAGTCTTAACGGCTAAAATTTGGAAATTATTTGATATTAAGTTTGAACAGATTACATTGCAAGGGAAAGATGATCAAGACAACACAGATTATTCTATTGACATATCAAGAAGCATTGATAAAGAAAATGGTCTTTATTTGGAACTTGAAATATCAGAAAATGGAAAGAAAAAGTCTGATAGAATTTTTCAAACTACAATTAATTCTTTGGATGTTTTTGAAGAAAATATCATAGAAGAACGAGATGACATTTTCGTGGTTTATCCAATACTATCAGATATAAGAAGAGCTTTTAATGAACTTTACTTACCAATCAATAGAATCCCTTCTAATATCAGTACAGAAAAAGTTCGCCTAAATCCTTTTAGAAAAAATAATCTATTGGATAATATTAATATTGACAATGCTCTTCAACATGCAGTTAGTTTGATTGAGAAAGAAAATAGAATCATTGAAAGTAGGAAAAATCGGTATAATCAGGAATTTAAAAATGAAATTCTATCTAGTTCGTTAGATATAAATACTGATCAACTTGATAATCTATTACAGAATGAATTAATTATAGATGTTGATAAAATTAATAATTTAAATAATAAATATTTAAAAATGCTTGATGATCTTGATGTTCCAGATGAGCACAAGCAAAAGATAAACTCTTTTTTGAATAACTATAAACAAAAATTACCAAGTGTTATGGAATCTTTGCGTTTGGGTATAAAGAGTTCTAATGACGAGGTGCCATTCGACATCGTGATAACATTTTTATTTGAGGCTTCTGAAATTGTTAGAATGAAAAAAGTACTTCCTATTGCAGAAAAATTAGAGAAGAGGCTTTCAGATATAAGTGGCAGAATAAATAATTTCACCAATATAGTGAACTCTTTTTTTGAAGATAGTATGGAGAAAAAAGAACTTATTTTTGACAATTTTGGGGCTCCTTATTTTAGAATAAAAGGTCGAAGTGGAAAGATTCATTTTAAATATCTTTCTTCTGGAGAGAAACAAATAGTAATATTTTTTGCAAACTTGGTTTTGACAAACCGATTTTCAAGAAATAAAAAGTTTAAAGATGTATTTATTGCTGATGAACCTGAAATATCACTTCATATGTTGTGGCAGTTAAAATTAATACCAAATATTTTAAAATCTAGGAAAAATATACAAATAATATTAGCGACACATTCTCCAGAGATTGTAGGAGAGTATGAAAATAAGATGTTTGAATTAAAGAAGGAGCGAGTGGATAATGAGTAATGGATTAAAACACTCACAATCTGCTCTTTACACTAGACAAAAATTTCTTGAAAATGCCAATGACTTTAATTTGTACATCGAGGATACTGGCTATGAATTTTGGTATAAAGAAATATTCAAACGCATGGGATATAGGATTGTATCAGTTGTAGCTTCTGGAGATAAATCTAAAGTGGTTCAAGATTATAAAACCTATGGACGAAAGAGTCAGAAAGGGAAACTAAATTTTTATATTACTGATGGAGATTTTTGGAGATATAAATGTCCCGAAAAAATGATACTTGATGATCATTTTATATATTTACAAACTTATAATATAGAAAGTTATTTTATTGATTGGAACTATCCCAATAAATTTTTAAAAGGTCGATTACATACAGATGATGACGGTGTGTTAGAGAGTGGTTTTAATTTTGAAGGGTGGAAGCAAAGGATTGTAGATGAATCAAAAGAACTTTTCTTGCGATATGCGACGATAGAAAGTTTAACTGCTAACAATGGTGAGAGCGATCCAGAATTTTCAACAGAGATTGGGAAGACTGTGTCTAGTGCTAAGAAACTCCTAGATTTTAAAACAGGTTTTCTAAATAACGATGCTTTGGAAACGGAACTAGAAAGAGTAAATCAGATTGTAAAAACTCATAATTTATGTGATGTTTTTGCTAAAGAAATGGAAAAAATCAAAGAAAAATATGAGTCAATAAATAATGAAGATTATTATAATTTGATTTGTGGTAAATATCTTTTTAAAAGTTTTATCGCTTATATTCGAAACATATTGGTAGCAAAATCTGCAAAAGTAACCGTAATATCTGAAAGGGATTTCAAGTGGGAATGTATAACTTCATTTGATATTCGTAAATTAGACTATATAAAAACAATAATTGAAAGTAACTTATCAGCGTAAAAATACTTATAAGTAGCTTGATAGCTTAAGGAGAAACAACAATGATCAACCGTTACTCTCGCCCTGAGATGGCGAACATTTGGAGTGAAGAAAATAAATACCGTGCTTGGCTTGAGGTGGAAATCTTGGCTGACGAGGCGTGGGCTGAGTTGGGGGAAATCCCTAAAGAAGATGTGGCTTTAATTCGCGAGAAGGCGGACTTTGACATCGACCGTATTTTGGAGATTGAGCAGGAGACGCGCCACGATGTGGTGGCTTTCACGCGTGCGGTTTCTGAGACGCTTGGCGAGGAGCGCAAGTGGGTGCACTACGGTCTAACCTCGACCGACGTGGTGGATACGGCCTACGGTTACCTCTACAAGCAGGCCAATGACATCATCCGTCGTGACCTTGAAAACTTCACCAACATCATCGCTGACAAGGCTAAGGAGCACAAGTTCACCATCATGATGGGTCGTACCCATGGGGTGCATGCGGAGCCTACGACTTTTGGCCTTAAGCTGGCGACTTGGTACAGCGAGATGAAGCGCAACATCGAGCGTTTTGAGCATGCGGCTGCTGGCGTGGAAGCTGGGAAAATCTCTGGCGCGGTTGGGAACTTTGCTAACATCCCACCATTTGTAGAGCAATATGTCTGCGACAAGATGGGTATCCGTGCCCAAGAAATCTCTACACAGGTGCTTCCTCGTGACCTTCATGCTGAGTACTTTGCAGTGCTTGCGAGCATCGCGACATCCATCGAACGCATGGCGACGGAGATCCGTGGTTTGCAAAAGTCTGAGCAACGCGAAGTAGAGGAATTCTTTGCTAAGGGGCAAAAGGGTTCATCTGCTATGCCTCACAAACGCAACCCTATTGGCTCTGAAAACATGACAGGTCTTGCGCGTGTTATCCGTGGTCACATGATTACAGCCTATGAGAACGTAGCCCTCTGGCACGAACGCGACATTTCCCACTCATCAGCTGAGCGGATTATCACACCAGATACGACCATCTTGATTGACTACATGCTCAATCGTTTTGGAAATATCGTTAAGAACTTGACGGTTTTCCCAGAAAACATGATTCGCAACATGAACTCAACCTTCGGGCTTATCTTTAGCCAACGTGCGATGTTGACCTTGATTGAAAAAGGCATGACGCGTGAGCAAGCTTACGACCTTGTTCAACCGAAAACAGCCTACTCTTGGGACAATCAAGTAGATTTCAAACCACTTCTCGAAGCAGATCCAGAAGTAACCTCACGTCTGACTCAAGAGGAAATCGATGAAATCTTCAATCCAACTTATTACACCAAGCGTGTGGATGAAATCTTCAAGCGTGTGGGGCTGGATTAAACAAGAAAATAGGCATTTCGTAAGAAGCGCCTATTTTCTTTATCTTAAATTTGACTGGCCAGCTGTCCGATTTTCTTGAGCATTTCTTGGCGTTGTTGGTCTGTTTTGCGTTCTACTCCGTTGAGCTCTGTCAGTTTGATTGGAGAAATACCACAAAGTTTCAGGACTTGATTTTTAAGTACTTTGCCGTAGTCTTGGACAAAAGGCAGGGCAAAACCTGGAGTATTGTGGCTGGTGATAATCCAGCCGGACTTTCCTTGCAAGTGGCCTTGGAGACCGACTTTCTGATAAGAGTAGGCAAAGTCAGCCGCAAAGACGCGGTCGATAAAGCCTTTGAGAATGGCCGGCATACCGCTCCACCAGATAGGGAAAATGAAAATTAGATGGTCTGCCCAAGTAATCAAATCGCGGTATTTTGCCATTTCAGGGTCTTTGTGCAGGTCACGGCGTCTATGTTCTTGGTCAAAGCGCAAGATTGGGTCAAAATTTTCAGCATACAAGTCCAAGGTTTTCACCTCGTGCTTCTTAGAAAGGTTGCTTTGAACTTCTTTGAGAATAGCAGCATTGAAGCCAGTTGGGCTGGGGTAGGTGTAAATAATCAAGGTTTTCATAATCGTTCTCCTTTGATATAAATGTCAAGCATGTGCTCGATAGTGCTTTGGATGGCTTGAGGATCAAGGTCTTGGCCGATAGGACTGTTGGTCAGAACGGCCAGACCTGTGATAAAGCTCCAAAAGTGAAAAAGGCTTTCTGCTTCGCTATTGCTAAAATTTTCCTCCTTGCGAAGCTTTAAAACAAGCTCCTTAAATTTATCAAATCCAGGCAGATCACACTCCAAAAGAATAGTGTCCTGTTCCACTTTCATATATTTAAAAGGAAATTTAATAAAAAGGGCTTCAAAAAAATGAGGGTAGGTCTTGGCAAAAATGATGAAATTTAGACCAAGCTGGGTCAGCTGATCACGCGCAGAACCTGTCGCATCAATATTTTCATTGATTTCCTGATTGAGAAACAGCGAAAGCTGAGTCAAAACGACTTTAAGATAGCCTTCTTTGCTCTTAAAATGTCGATAAGGGCTGCCATGGGTCACACCGCAGGCCTTGGCAACAGTTCTGAGCGAAAGCTGTTCAATTCCGTGTTTTCTAATTTCTTCAATCCCCGTTTGAATGAGATCTTCTTTCAGCTGGGCAGTATTGCGTTTCATGTATCTCCTCCAAAAGTATACACTGTCTACTTATCTATTTTTAGTATACACTGTCTACTTTTTCTTGTCAACGAATTTACAGCTTTATTCTGGGCTAAACCATGGCGGAATTTGCTTTCAATCCGAT
This sequence comes from Streptococcus sp. Marseille-P7376, assembly GCF_902460385.1. Classification (NCBI taxonomy): domain Bacteria; kingdom Bacillati; phylum Bacillota; class Bacilli; order Lactobacillales; family Streptococcaceae; genus Streptococcus; species Streptococcus sp. Marseille-P7376. The sequence goes on along the minus strand of NZ_CABPTS010000006.1, from coordinate 82,244 downwards.
AAAATGATAAAATAATATCAAAATGATAGCGCTTTCTTTTTAGGGCGGGCTGCTCAATTTGAAAGAAGCGACGAGAAACGGAGGACTCCTATGAAGAAAATTATCAACGACCCAACAGCGGTTGTGGACGAGATGCTGGACGGCTTGGCCTATATTCACAGCGATTTGGTTTATCGGGTGGAGGGCTTTGATATCATTGCCCGCAAGAGTGAGAAGATAGGCAAGGTTGGCCTGATCTCTGGCGGTGGCAGTGGTCACGAGCCTTCCCATGCGGGCTTTGTCGGAGAGGGTATGCTGTCGGCTGCTATTTGCGGAGCGGTTTTTACTTCACCAACACCTGATCAGGTCTTACAGGCTATCAAGGAAGTAGATGAGGGAGCTGGGGTCTTCATGGTGATCAAGAATTACTCCGGTGACATCATGAACTTTGAAATGGCTCAGGAAATGGCTGAGATGGAAGGGATTGAGGTGGCTAGTGTCGTCGTGGATGACGATATTGCAGTGGAAGACAGCCTCTATACTCAAGGACGTCGCGGAGTGGCTGGTACGATCCTTGTCCATAAGATTCTAGGTGATGCAGCGCGCGCTGGCAAATCTCTGTCTGAAATCAAGGCTTTGGCTGATGAGCTGGTCAAACATATTCACACAGTTGGCTTGGCTCTGAGCGGAGCAACCGTACCGGAAGTTGGCAAACCTGGTTTTGTTTTGGCTGATAATGAGATAGAGTTCGGCATTGGCATCCATGGTGAGCCAGGCTATCGCAAGGAAAAGATGCAGCCGTCTAAGGACTTAGCCAAAGAATTAGTCGAAAAGCTCAGTCAGTCCTTTGAACTCAAATCTGGTAAGAAGATTGGGCTCCTTATCAATGGTATGGGGGCAACACCGCTCATGGAGCAGTATGTCTTTGCGGCAGATGTAGCAAATCTTCTGGCAGAAGCTGGAGTCGAAGTTGTCTATAAAAAGCTGGGTAATTACATGACCTCCATTGATATGGCTGGGATTTCTCTGACTTTTATCCAGTTGGATCAGCCAGACTGGCTGGAGGCTCTCAACAGTCCAGTCACGACAGCCGCTTGGTAAGGAGGTGCTTATGGACGCAGCAAGAGCAAAAAAATGGATGCAGTTGTTCAACGAGAAGATTCAGGAACAAAAAGCCTACCTGTCTGATCTTGATACGCCCATCGGTGATGGCGATCATGGGGGCAATATGGCCAGAGGAATGGCAGCCGCGGTAGAGAGTCTAGCTTCTAAGGACTTTGCCAGTGCAGCCGAGGTTTTTCAGGCTGTTTCCATGCAGCTGATTAGCAAGGTGGGCGGTGCTTCTGGACCTCTCTATGGCTCGGCCTTTATGGGCATGGCCAAGGCTGAAAAAGATGGCAAAGACTTGTCAGAAGTCATCCAAGCTGGGCTGGACATGATTCAGAAGCGGGGCAAGGCTGTGCCGGGTGAGAAGACCATGGTGGATGTCTGGTCGGGGATTCCTATTTCGTTGCAATCAGGAGATTTGACGCATGAAAAGATTCATTCCCTAGTGGAAGCGACCAAAGATCTGAAAGCGACCAAGGGGCGGGCTTCCTATGTAGGGGAGCGTTCTATTGGCCATATCGATCCCGGTTCGGCGTCATCAGGTCTCCTCTTTGAGGCTCTTCTAGAAACGGAGGCAGACTGATGGCAGATACAGGCATTCTTATCGTTTCCCACTCCAAAAATTTAGCTCAAGGCTTGTTCGACCTCATTTCACAGGTGGCAGCAGATGTGGCTATCAGCTATGTGGGCGGATTGGACGACGGCAGCATTGGGACTAGCTTTGAAGGGATTCAGGCGGCTTTAGATGCTAATGACAAGGACACTATTTTAGCCTTTTTCGATCTGGGTTCGGCTCGGATGAATCTGGAAATGGTCGCTGACTTTTCTGACAAGGAAATCATCATCAACAATGTTCCCATAGTAGAAGGTGCCTATACGGCTGCTGCTCTTCTTCAGGCTGGGGCGGATTTGGAAGCAGTTCTAGAGCAAGTTGGGGAGTTGGAAATCAAGAAGTAGTACAGTAGCCTTTGAAGCTGAATTGTCGCTCAATCGGCAGAAATAGAAAATGGAATTATAAAAAAGACTTAAAATCAACGTTTTCTAAACGTAATTTTGAGTCTTTTTGTTTTATTTCTCTTTCGCATAGAGTCTATCAGTCTATATTTTGTTCTAAAAAAGATGCAATCAAACTTGTATACGCCGACAAAGGACATAGTTAAGAATTTTTAGCCTTATTAGTTGATATTTTTATATAAAAAAACTCTAATATTGTTCTAACAATCATGAGTAAAGTTTGGATTTTGTTTGATTGTCAAATAAAAAACAAGAAAAAATGCTATTTACGGTTAAAATTGTTTTGTTTCAGCTACAAAATGTAAGAAAAAGATATTTTATGAGTCAAATATCTTGCAAATTGGTCTAGATAGGTTTATAATGGGGTTGAGCTGGTAACAGGGAAGCAAAAAACGACAGCCATAAATCAGCCATCGTTTTATTTTCAGTGATCGCGATTGCTAGAAATGAACTTAATCTTGAAGAAATCCCCGCGCTTGTAAGTTTCGCTATATTCGAGAATTTGGCCGGTATTTTCCAGTTTGGTCGTTTTGGTTTGATGAACGGTTGGGAAATTCGGGTCAATATCCAGCACTTTAGCAACATCTTTTGGTGTTGGGAAGGTAATTTCGTTGATTTCTTCAAAATATTCATCATTCATGTGGATATGATAGTCTGTTTTGAAGCGATTGTAGATTGAGCTGTAGTAGTCCAGATCTGGATAATTTGGGTTGATATACTGCTCAGGGATATAGGTTTGGTGGTAGATATAAGTTTTCCCTTCCGTGTTTCGGATACGGTCAATCTTATAGTAAAACTGCGTTGGAGCTAATTCCAACTTCTCTAGAATCTTTAAGTTGTTTCCACGTTTGATGGACAGAACCGTTACCTTATCCTTTTGGATAGGGAAGGTTTCGACGTCAGAGAATTCCACGAGTTTGTGTTTTCTTGCACGTGAAACAAAAGTTCCTTTTCCTTGCTGACGAATGATGTAGCCATCATTGGCCAGCTCGTTCAAAGCACGGACAACAGTGATAGAGCTGACATTGAACAGTTGGATCAATTCGGCTTCGGTGTAGAATTTATCACCGTTTTCGAACTTGCCAGAAATAATCTGCTGTTTCAATTCATCCTTGATTTGTTGATATTTAGGAATAGCCATGGCGATTACCTCTCTTTTTATTTATTCCTCTTTATTATCATTTTAACATATTTTTCAAAAAAATGTTGACATTTATGAAAAAATTTATTATATTAATAATACAATAAATGAAAGCAGTTACAAACAAGAGAGGAAAGGCGATGGTGAGATTTGAAATAGGTTCTTCTTTCTACTTGGATGGTCAAGAGTTTAAGATTTTGTCGGGAGCGATTCACTACTTTCGGATTCAGCCGGAAGACTGGTATCACTCACTCTACAATCTGAAAGCTCTAGGCTTCAATACAGTTGAGACCTATGTTCCTTGGAATATGCACGAGCCTCAAAAAGGAGATTTTGATTTTCAGGGGATTTTAGATATTGAGAAGTTTCTTCAGACGGCTCAGGATTTAGGTTTATATGCCATCGTTCGCCCTTCGCCCTTTATCTGTGCGGAATGGGAATTTGGCGGAATGCCAGCCTGGCTCTTGAATGAGGATATGAGAATCCGCTCTTCTGATGCTAGCTATCTCCAAGCTGTTGCGGATTACTATGATGAGTTGCTTCCGCGGTTGGTTCCAAGGCTCTTGGACAAGGGCGGCAACATCCTGATGATGCAAGTGGAAAATGAGTATGGCTCTTACGGTGAAGATAAAGACTATCTGAGAGCGATTCGGCAATTGATGCTGGATCGAGGCGTTGATTGTCCGCTCTTTACATCAGATGGCCCTTGGAGGGCGACTCTGAAAGCCGGTACTCTGATCGATGAGGATTTATTTGTCACAGGTAATTTTGGCTCTAAGGCAGCTTACAATTTCTCTCAAATGCAAGAATTCTTTGATGAGCATGGCAAAAAATGGCCACTCATGTGCATGGAATTTTGGGACGGTTGGTTCAATCGTTGGAAAGAACCGGTCATTAAAAGAGAGCCAGAAGAGCTAGCTGAAGCAGTCCATGAGGTTTTGAAGCAAGGCTCTATTAATCTCTATATGTTTCACGGAGGCACAAACTTTGGCTTCATGAATGGATGCTCAGCGAGAGGTGTGACGGATTTGCCACAGGTGACCTCGTATGACTACGACGCCCTGCTCAATGAACAGGGGAATCCGACGCCGAAATATTTTGCAGTGCAAAAAATGATGGAGACCTACTATCCTGAATACCCACAAATGAAACCGCTCACAAAAGAATCCTTTGAACTGAGAGATATTGCTCTCAGTGAGAAAGTAAGCTTGTTTGAAACACTTCCTGATTTGGCTCAGCCAGTTGAGAGTCTCTATCCTATCAAAATGGAGGATTTGGGTCAAAGCTATGGCTACTTGCTTTACCATACAGAGGCGAGCTGGGATGCTGATGAGGAAAAGATTCGGGTGATTGACGGACGAGATCGGATGCAGCTGTTTGTAGATGGGGAGCTTGTCACAACGCAGTATCAAGCCGAGATTGGTCAAGATATCTTTGTCACTGGTAAAAAGAAGGCAACCCACCAGATTGATATTCTGATTGAGAATATGGGTCGGGTCAATTACGGGCACAAGTTCTTGGCGGATACACAGCGAAAAGGAATTCGCACTGGTGTCTGCAAGGATTTGCATTTCTTGCTTGATTGGCAACAGTATCCACTTCCTTTGGAAAATACAGAAAACATCGATTTTTCAAAAGGATGGCAGCCCAAGCAGCCAGCTTTCTACGCTTTTGACTTTGAAATGAAAGCGCTTAAAGACACATATTTAGATTTGTCCGGTTTTGGAAAGGGCGTTGCCTTTGTAAATGGTGTCAATATCGGTCGTTTCTGGAATGTCGGTCCAACCTTATCGCTTTATATTCCGCATAGCCTTCTGAAAGAAGGAAGTAACCGCATTATCATTTTTGAAACGGAAGGGGAATATAAAGAATGCATTCAATTAGTTAAACAACCTACATTTAAAACAATAAAGGGGGAAAATTTATGACAATAGTAGGTGCACGTATCGATGGACGTTTGATCCACGGACAGGTAGCCAATCTCTGGACTACCAAACTCAACATTTCGCGCATTATGGTGATTGATGATGAGGTAGCTGAAAATGCTATCGAAAAGAGCGGACTCAAGCTGGCAACACCGCCAGGAGTGAAGCTCAGCATTTTGCCAGTCGCTAAAGCAGCAGAAAACATTCTGGCTGGTAAATATGATTCACAGCGACTTTTGATTGTAGCGCGTAAACCAGACCGTTTCCTACGTTTGGTAGAGGCAGGGGTTCAGCTTGAAACGCTCAATGTCGGAAATATGTCTCAGTCAGATGAAACTCGCTCAATCACTCGCTCAATCAACGTGGTTGATGCGGATGTGGAAGCTTTCCACAAGCTGCATGAAAAGGGAGTCAAACTGACAGCTCAGATGGTTCCAAATGATCCGGTTGCGGATTTTATGAATTTGTTAAAATAAGGAAAAATTTTTAGGAGGTCATTGTCATGATACAATGGTGGCAAATCTTATTACTCACTCTGTACTCAGCTTATCAAATCTGTGATGAGTTGACGATCGTTTCTTCAGCAGGTTCACCTGTATTTGCTGGATTTATCACAGGTCTCATTATGGGAGATATGGGTACAGGTCTTTTCATCGGTGCTTCTCTTCAATTGGTAGTACTCGGTGTTGGTACCTTCGGTGGTGCATCTCGTATTGACGCCACTTCTGGTGCGGTTCTTGCGACTGCCTTCTCAGTAGCTCAAGGGATCAAACCTGAAATCGCGATTTCAACAATCGCTGTTCCAGTAGCTGCTCTCTTGACTTACTTTGATATTCTTGGTCGTATGACTACAACTTACTTCGCTCACCGTGTAGATGCTGCGATTGAACGCTTTGACTACAGAGGTATCGAACGTAACTATCTTCTTGGTGCTCTTCCTTGGATGGCATCTCGGGCCCTCCCAGTCTTCTTCGCACTTGCTTTTGGTGGAGCTTTTGTAGAAGCTGTTGTTACAGGTATCTCTAATGTACAATGGTTGGCAAATGGTCTAAAACTTGCAGGTCAAATGCTTCCAGGTCTCGGATTTGCAATCTTGCTCCACTACCTTCCGGTTAAACGCAACCTTCACTACTTGGCACTTGGATTTGGTTTGACGGCTATGTTGACAGTGCTTTATAGCAATGTTCAAAGCCTTGGTGCTGCAGTGTCTAGCATTGTTGGTTCTGAAGTGTTCTCTAAACTTCCAGAAGAACAAATGATTACTTTTGTTAACAACTTCAAGGGTGTGTCTATGATCGGTATCGCCATCATCGGTATCTTCCTTGCAGTACAACACTTCAAAAACAGCCAACGTACAGTCGTAGCTGCTCCAGTAACTGAATCAGAAAGCGGGGAAATTGAAGATGACGAATTCTAATTACAAATTAACAAAAGAAGATTTTAAACAAATTAACAAACGTAGCTTGTTTACTTTCCAATTAGGTTGGAACTATGAACGGATGCAGGCTTCTGGTTACCTTTACATGATTTTGCCACAATTGCGCAAAATGTATGGAGACGGTACACCTGAACTAAAAGAAATGATGAAATTGCATACGCAATTCTTCAATACTTCACCATTCTTCCACACCATCATCACTGGTTTTGACCTTGCTTTGGAAGAAAAAGATGGTGTGAAATCAAAAGATGCGGTCAATGGTATCAAGACAGGTCTCATGGGACCATTCGCTCCTCTTGGAGACTCAATCTTTGGATCATTGGTACCAGCTATTATGGGTTCAATTGCGGCAACTTTGGCTGTTGCAGGAAACCCAGCCGGTATCTTCTTGTGGATCGCTGTGGCAGTTGCTTATGACATTTTCCGTTGGAAACAATTGGAATTTGCCTACAAAGAAGGGGTTAACCTCATCAACAACATGCAAAGTACTTTGACAGCCTTGATTGATGCTGCATCTGTACTTGGTGTCTTCATGGTTGGTGCCTTGATTGCCAGCATGATTGGTGTTGAAGTTTCTTGGGCTCCACACATTGGGGACAAAGCGATCGAAATTCAAGATATGCTCAACCTCATCTTCCCACGTTTGGTACCAGCAATCATCACAGGTGCAATCTACTGGTTGCTTGGACGTAAGGGTATGAACTCTACAAAAGCTATCTTGCTCATCATTGTTGCTGCAGTTGCATTCTCAGCATTCGGTCACTTCTTCTTTGGGATGGCATAATGGTGTAAATTATGAGCAAACAATTAGTTTTGATTAGTCATGGTCGCTTTTGTGAAGAACTGAAAACAACCACTGAGATGATTATGGGACCTCAAGCGGATATTCATGCCGTTGCCTTGTTACCAGAGGAGGGTCCGGATGATTTCACAGCTAAGTTCTTAGACACAGTCAAGGATTTTGAAGATTACCTTGTGTTTGCAGATCTTTTGGGAGGAACACCATGTAATGTAGTCAGTCGCCTTATTTTAGAAGGTAAGGACATTGACTTATATGCAGGCATGAATCTGCCGATGGTGATTGAGTTTCTCAATGCTTCTTTGACAGGAGCCGATGTTGACTATCCGAAAAAAGCAGTTGAACATATCGTTAAGGTTAATGATATTTTAGCAGGCTTGTCAGATGATGAAGATGAGTAGGACTGTTTTGTAACGGAAAAAGAAATGAAGGGGGGTGGGGAATTTTCCCATTCCCTCTTTCAAATAGAAGCAACTAATATATTTATGTTTAGTTTTGAAAGGAGTACCATGCTAGATTATTCAAAAGAGAAACTGGTTGAATTGGGTGCTGAAATCACGACGCGTGAAATCTACCAACAGCCAGATGTTTGGCAGACAGCTTTTAATCATTACAAGGATCAAGCTGACCAAGTCGCTGCTTTTCTGAAAGGTATCGAAGAAGAGCATGATTATATAAAAGTTATCTTTACAGGTGCGGGAACTTCGGCTTATGTGGGCGATACGCTGTTGCCGTATTTCAGAAAGCTTTATGATGAGCGCAAATGGAATTTTAATTCGGTTGCGACGACAGATATCGTGGCTGATCCAGAGGTTCATCTGCACAAGGAGATACCAATAGTTCTCGTGTCTTTTGCTCGTAGTGGCAATTCGCCAGAAAGTGTTGCGACAGTGGACTTGGCCAAGCAGTTGGTTGAAGAGCTCTATCAGGTGACCATTACCTGTGCTGCAGAGGGGAAACTGGCTCAGCAGGCGCACGGTGATCAACGGAATCTCCTCTTACTGCAGCCAGCTCCATCAAATGACGCAGGCTTTGCCATGACTTCTAGCTTCACTTCTATGATGTTGACAGCTCTCTTGGTTTTTGACCCGGCAGATTTGGCTCAAAAAGAAGCAAGAGTAGCCGAGTTGATTGCCTTGAGTCAAAAGGTTTTGGCAGATGTGGCTGATGTTCAGGCTTTGACAGAATTAGACTTTAACCGTGTCATCTACCTTGGATCAGGGCCATTCTTTGGTCTGGCGCACGAAGCTCAGCTGAAAATTTTGGAGTTAACCGCTGGGAAGGTTGCGACCATGTATGAAAGCCCAGTCGGCTTCCGTCATGGACCAAAATCTCTGATTAACGAAGATACGCTCGTGCTGGTCTTTGGCTCAAGTGACGAATACACTAAACGTTATGATTTAGATTTGGTGCGTGAAGTGGCAGGAGATCAGATTGCTCGCAAGGTTGTCTTCTTTACAGAGCGCAGAGAAGACTTGGAAAATGTTGAGCAAGTAGTTCTTGAAAGTGACATCTTGGAAGATAGCTATCGAGCCTTCCCTTACATTGTGTATGCTCAGCTATTCTCTCTCTTGACTTCTTTGAAAGTAAAAAATCGACCAGATACACCGTCTCCGACAGGTACAGTCAATCGGGTTGTTCAGGGAGTCATCATCCACCCTTTTCACCAATAGGAATCACAAAGGAATCAGAATATGGAAAAGTTAAACATTAGTCATGGAAAAGTCAGTCACTTAAAAAGACTTTCAGATGAAAACGGCATTATTTCAGCCTTGGCCTTTGACCAACGGGGAGCCTTGAAACGTTTGATGGCTCAATATCAAGAGGGTGAACCAAGTGTGGCTCAAATGGAAGAGTTGAAAGTTTTGGTGGCAGAAGAGTTGACTCCTCATGCTTCCTCCATGCTGCTTGATCCGGAATATGGCCTCCCAGCAACCAAAGTACTAGATAAAAATGCAGGCTTGTTGCTGGCTTATGAAAAAACAGGCTACGATACATCCAGTACCAAACGTCTGCCAGACTGCTTAAATCTTTGGTCCGCTAAACGAATCAAAGAGCAAGGAGCGGATGCGGTTAAGTTTTTACTTTACTATGATGTGGACAGCAGTGATGAGCTCAATCAGGAAAAGCAGGCCTATATTGAACGAATCGGTTCAGAATGTATTGCGGAAGACATCCCATTCTTCCTTGAAATTTTGGCCTATGATGAGACAAATGCGGACACTGGAAGTGTGGAATACGCTAAAGTCAAACCACGCAAGGTCATTGAAGCCATGAAGGTTTTCTCTCATCCACGGTTTAATATTGATGTCCTGAAAGTGGAAGTTCCTGTCAATGTCAAATATGTGGAAGGTTTTGGCGATGGTGAGGTTGTTTATACAAAAGCCCAAGCTGCAGCCTTTTTCAAAGAGCAGGATGAAGCTACCCATCTTCCTTATATTTACCTCAGTGCAGGTGTGTCTGCTAAGCTTTTCCAGGAAACACTGGTCTTTGCGCACGAGTCAGGCGCTCGCTTTAACGGTGTGCTCTGCGGACGCGCGACCTGGGCCGGCAGTGTGCAAGCTTATATCGAGAGTGGCACAGATGCTGCTCGGGAATGGCTGCGCACCACGGGATTTGAAAATATTGATGAACTCAATAAAGTCTTAAAAGAAACAGCGGTATCTTGGGTAGATAAGGTTAATCTCCCTTTTGAAGACCGACAATGGCTGGTTCGTGATTTTTAAGATGCAACAGAGGGAGATTATATGAAATCTTATCAAGAATCTATTTTTGGGACTTTTAAAGGGCAGGATGTCTTAGCCTATACCTTTGAAAATTCTCTGGGCTATTGCTTCAAGGTCATGAATTATGGCGCAACGATTTTAGAATATCGGACGCCGGATAAAAATGGTGATTTTGCCAATATCATTCTAGGTTTTGAGCGATTTGATGATTATGTTGGCAATAGTCCTAAGCACGGTGCCAGCGTGGGACCAGTTGCAGGGCGGATTGCCAAGGCTACTTTTGAGCTGAATGGTCAGTCCTATCAGCTGGAAGTCAATAATGGTCAGAATTGCAACCACAGTGGTTCTACTGGCTGGGATAGTGTGATTTTCCAAACGGAGGGAGTCACAAACGACGGAGTCACATTTTATACAGAGCGGACAGATGGGACAGGTGGCTTCTCAGGAAATTTGAAAATCTGGATTTCTTATTCCTTGACAGAAAAAGGGGAGCTGGAGATTTCCTATCAAGTTCAGACAGACCAAGATAGTCTGGTCAATCCGACCAACCACAGCTATTTCAATCTGTCAGGTGATTTCAGTCAGCCGATTGATCAGCATGTCCTCCAGCTGCATACCAAAGGGGTTTATCCGATTACTCCTGACGGTGTGCCAGCAAAAGAGGCGGATGCGAATCGTGGCTTTGTCAAAGGCTTGCAAAAAGGTCTGGAGCTAAAAGAAATTTTTGCTGACCAAGACGAGCAAATTCAGGTTGTGTCAGGGCTAGATCACCCCTTTGCTCTAGATAAAGAGCAGGAAGAGGCAGGATGTCTTTATGATGCGGCATCAGGTCGTTATCTGACTTTCCGCACAGATGCTCCTTGCGTCGTGACTTATTCGGCTAATTTTGTCGATGAATCAGTCATCTTAAATGGACGGCCAATGATTCAGCACAATGGTCTGGCATTGGAGGCACAAGCCTTGCCTGATGCGATTCATAGTGACTTGAAGGATCAGGTCATTCTCAAGGCAGGCCACATTTTCACCAGCACCACAGTTTACTTCGCAGGAGTGAAATAAACAGCAAACGTGCTTCATTTGAAGTGTATCCCAATGGTTATCCTAGCCCAAAGATACAATAAAACGGCAGATTCCCCCTTCTGCCGTTTTTATCAATTAAAAATTTTGAGAGAAGTATTTTTCTTTAAGCAAATTTTAAGATAAGCGCGTTATACTAATATCATCAAATGAGGACCTCCTAACTTTGTTTGATAGAAATCCTAAAACTTTTTCATAATAATCTCCCAAAAAGACCACCCAATCGGGCGGTCTTTTTTTGTGTTCAGACGCGGGTCAGATTTGCTTCTTCTGCTCTATTTTCTGCTATAATAGTTCTATGAGTAGAATTTTAGATAATGAATTGATGGGTGATGAGGAATTAGTGGAACGCACTCTTCGCCCTCAGTATTTACAAGAATATATCGGCCAAGACAAGGTCAAGAATCAGCTGAAGATTTTTATTGAAGCAGCTAAGCTGAGGGATGAGGCATTAGACCACACCCTGCTTTTTGGTCCTCCGGGTCTAGGGAAGACGACAATGGCCTTTGTCATTGCCAATGAACTAGGTGTTAATCTCAAACAGACTTCAGGTCCGGTTATTGAAAAGGCTGGTGATTTAGTAGCGATTCTCAATGACTTGGAGCCAGGTGATGTTCTTTTTATAGATGAGATTCATCGCTTGCCAATGGCGGTAGAGGAAGTACTTTACAGTGCCATGGAAGATTTTTACATTGACATTATGATTGGCTCAGGCGAGACCAGCCGTAGCGTCCATCTGGATTTGCCGCCTTTCACTCTGATTGGGGCGACCACTCGGGCAGGTATGCTGTCCAATCCTCTGAGGGCCCGCTTTGGCATTACTGGTCACATGGAGTATTATGAAGCCGGCGACCTGACTGAAATCGTTGAGCGGACGGCAGAGATTTTTGAGATGGATATTACCCACGAGGCTGCTAAGGAACTGGCCTTGCGCAGCCGAGGGACACCGCGGATTGCCAACCGTCTGCTCAAGCGGGTGCGGGACTATGCGCAGATTATGGGGAATGGTCTGATTGATGATAAGATAACCGACCAGGCCCTCACCATGCTGGACGTGGATCAGGAAGGGTTAGACTACGTAGACCAGAAGATTTTAAAGACTATGATTGAGGTCTACGATGGCGGTCCAGTGGGGCTGGGTACTCTCTCGGTCAATATTGCTGAAGAGCGCGAAACGGTGGAGGACATGTATGAGCCTTACCTGATTCAGAAAGGCTTTGTCATGCGGACACGGACTGGGCGCGTGGCTACTCGTAAAGCCTATGAGCATCTAGGATATGAGTATATGAAGGAATGATGACAGACGAGGAAATTTTAGAGAGACTTAGTCAGGATCAGAACATCCGAAGGATTTTGGAAATTATTCGCAATTTACAGCTTCAGGATTCTTGGTTAGCGGCTGGATGTGTGAGGAATTTTATCTGGAATATGCTGTCAGAGCGACCAGGTTTTGACTCAGACACGGATGTAGATATAATTTTCTTTGATCCGACTATTTCTTATGAAAAAACCTTGCAGTTGGAAATGGAGCTAAGGGAAGCTTTTCCCGATTATCGTTGGGAATTGAAAAATCAAGTCTATATGCACATCCATAGTCCCAATACCCAGCCTTATAGCTGCTCAAAAGATGCTATGACTCAGTACCCTGAGCGCTGTACGGCTATTGGCCTGCGCTTGATGGCAAATGATAAACTAGAACTTTTTGCTCCCTATGGTTTGGAGGATATTCGAGCATTTCAGGTGCGACCAACACCGCATTTTTTGGCGGATGAGGAGCGAAAGAAGCTCTATACTCAAAGACTCAGCAAGAAAAATTGGCAGGATAAATGGCCACAATTAAGCTTTGAATTTCCTTCTGAGGAAAAGAAATCCGCGATTTAAATAAGGTACCTCTTTTTAATGTTAGTATTTTACCGCCCAATGTGGTGGTTTTTCATTTCTCGGTACCGCTGTTACAGAATAATCGAGAAAGAACCGCAGTTTTCTTTTTATTTTGATATAATAGACTTATGAAGAAAATTGTATTTGTTTGTTTGGGAAATATCTGCCGCAGTCCGATGGCAGAGTTTGTAATGAAAAGTTTGTCCGATAGTCTGCAGATTGAAAGTCGAGCGACGTCTAATTGGGAGCATGGCAATCCCATTCATCAAGGAACCCAAGCAATTTTTAAGAAATATGCTATTTCTTATGATAAAGAAAAAACTTCTCAGCAGATTTCAGCTCAGGATTTTGCAGAATTTGATTATATTGTCGGCATGGATGAGTCCAACATTCGCGATTTGCGGCGGATGGCGCCGGTGGATTTTCAGGATAAAATCTACAAGTTTGCTGATCGTGGTGTACCGGATCCTTGGTATACGGGCGATTTCGATGAAACTTATGAACTGATTTTGGCTGGTTGCCACAGTTGGCTAGAGCGATTAAATGGGTGAAAAATGGATAAAATAAAAGAATTTTACGATAAATACAAGGTCTATCTGACCCGTCAAAATCTAGAAATAGCTGCTGTGACCATCATTGTGCTGTCAGCTATTCTGGTTTTTACATCAAATATTCCTAGCAAAGGTGTCCTAACGCTGGATCAGGGAAATATCAAATACGAGGGCAGTCTTGTCCACGGGAAAATGAACGGCCAAGGCACTCTTACTTTTAAAAACGGGGACAGCTATACAGGGAACTTTAAAAACGGTATTTTCAGTGGCAAGGGTACCTTTACCTCACAGTCCGGTTGGAAATATGAAGGTGAATTTGTCAATGGACAAGCCGATGGCAAAGGCAAACTAACGACAGAAGGCAATGTTATCTACGAAGGGACATTCAAGCAAGGGATTTATCAAAATGCGCATTAGATGGTTTTCGCTGGTCAGGATTACTGGACTGGTCTTAGTTTTACTCTATCATTACTTTCAGGGTGTCTTCCCTGGAGGTTTTATTGGAGTGGATATCTTTTTCACTTTTTCAGGATTTTTGATTACCTCGCTGTTGATTGATGAGTTTGCGCGGAACCAGACGATTGACATTTTGGCCTTTCTGAAACGGCGCTTTTATCGCATCGTTCCTCCCCTAGGGTTTATGATTTTGGTCATCATGCCCTTTACTTTGTTGATTCGTCGAGATTTTATAGCAGGTATTGGTACTCAGGTTGCGGCTGCTCTTGGCTTTGTGACCAATTTTTATGAAATGCTGTCGGGCGGAAGTTATGAAAGTCAGTTTGTACCGCATTTGCTGATTCACACTTGGAGTTTGGCGCTAGAAGTGCACTACTATGTTTTATGGGGCTTGGCTGCCTGGGGACTTAGCAAGCTCAGCAAATCAGTCGCTCAGTATCGAGGGATGATTTCTCTCGCTTCAGCAGCTCTCTTTCTGCTCAGCTTCTTTTCTATGTTTATTGGAGCTTTCGTTAGCAAAAACTACTCTAATATTTATTTTTCAAGTCTGACTCATGTTTTTCCTTTCTTTGCAGGGACAGCACTTGCGACTTTTTCTGGAGTCGGAAATGTTGCCGTTCAGATGAAGAAACTGGAAAAAATTGTCAACCTCAAGCAAGTAGTAGCTGCTCTGGGCGGAAGTTTTACCATTCTTATCTTACTCAGTTTCATTTTGAAATTTGACAGCTTGTGGACCTATTTATTTGGTTTTATGGCTTCGACGCTTCTGGCCTGCGTCATGATAGCAGCAACCCGCATGTTGCACGACAAATTGCCAGATGTGAAGGAGCCCGAATTTGTCAACTTTATCGCAGATACCAGTTATGGCGTCTATCTCTTCCACTGGCCTTTTTACATCATCTTTACTCAGCTGATGAGCAATGGCTGGGCTGTACTGTTGACAACAATTTTGAGTTTCAGCTTTGCAGCTCTCTCTTTCTATATTTTGGAGCCTACTCTGGCAGGACGACAGCCTAAGATCATGGGAACCGAGATGGATTTATCATCTATTACTAAGCCGGTCTTCTACAGTTTCATTCCGCTGACACTTATTCTGTTTTCTATCACCGTGACAGCGCCATCTGTCGGAGCCTTTGAGGAAAGCCTGATTGTCAATGCTTTAAATCAGGCAGATACGAAAATGCAGGCGACTCGCAGTCATGTGGATCAAACAACAGCCACAGATTATAATGTAGCTGCAGGCACAACCATGATTGGGGATTCGGTTGCCCTTCGCTCAAGTGAATGGCTGCAACAAGTGATTCCGAATGTTCAATTAGATGCTATCGTCAGCCGAAATTTTAATTCGGGATTTGAAGTGTATCAAAACGATATTTCTAATCATCTTCTTTTAAAAAATGTTGTATTAGCTTTGGGGACTAATACAGTTGACAATTATGAAGAAATGCTAAACCAGTATATTGAGAACCTGCCAAAAGGTCATACTCTGATTCTGGTAACTCCTTATGACGGACGAACGGCCGGAGACTCCAATAGCATTCTGGTTAAAACGCGCCAGTACGAATTAGAGCTTGCCCAGAAGTATGATTTTGTTCATGTGGCAGACTGGTATCAAGTAGCTATAGATAATCCGCAGATTTGGGCTGGTACAGACTATGTTCATTATGGTTCAGATACAGAATCAATGAAAGAAGGCGGACTTCTCTATGCCAATACGATTAAACAAGCGTTGGATCAAGCCGAGGCCGGAAACGTTAAACCATAAAGGTAGCTCGGATTAACCGAGCTATCTATAGTCACTATATGAAAGCGCTTTCTGACATTTTAAGAAGTATGTGAAATAATAAAAATACAGAAAATATATTCACAAGCGATAAGCGGAAGCCGTGAATTTAGAGGGGGTGATAATTTGCTTCACAAAGTTTCCAATAAAGTATGTGAAATTTTGTTGAAAGTGTTTACAAAGATAGGCAAATAAGGTATAATGTTATTGTGAAAATTTTAACAAAGGCTGAAGATTCTTCAAGCCTTCTAAGAAACCATTGGAGGACTATGATGGCGGATAAAAAAATTGTAACACCTGAGGAAAAGAAATTGGCTGCTGAAAAGCATGTTGATGAACTTGTTCAAAAAGGTCTGGTAGCTCTTGAAGAAATGAGAAAATTGAACCAAGAGCAAGTGGATTATATTGTAGCAAAAGCTTCAGTTGCTGCTTTGGATGCTCACGGAATCCTTGCTCAACATGCTGTTGAAGAAACTGGACGTGGTGTATTTGAAGACAAGGCGACAAAAAACCTTTTTGCCTGCGAACACGTTGTCAACAATATGCGTGGAGTTAAAACTGTTGGTGTCATTGAAGATGATCCGATTACTGGCTTGACTAAAATTGCAGAGCCTGTCGGAGTAGTCTGCGGGATCACTCCAACGACCAACCCAACTGCAACAGCAATTTTCAAATCATTGATTGCTTTGAAGACACGTAATCCAATCGTCTTTGCTTTCCACCCATCTGCACAAGAATCTTCAGCTCACGCAGCGCAAATCGTACGCGACGCAGCGATTGCAGCAGGAGCTCCTGAAAACTGTGTGCAATGGATTACACAACCATCTATGGAAGCGACAGGTGCGCTTATGAACCACGATGGTATTGCTACGATCCTTGCGACCGGTGGGAATGCCATGGTTAAGGCCGCTTACTCATGCGGAAAACCAGCTCTTGGGGTTGGTGCCGGAAACGTGCCTGCCTATGTAGAAAAATCTGCAGACCTTCGTCAAGCAGCACATGACATTGTTATGTCTAAATCATTTGACAATGGGATGGTCTGTGCATCTGAACAAGCTGTTATCATTGACAAGGAAGTTTATGACGAATTTGTAGAAGAATTCAAGTCATACCACACTTATTTTGTAAACAAAAAAGAAAAAGCCCTTCTTGAAGAATTCTGCTTTGGCGCTAAAGCAAACAGCAAAAACTGTGCTGGTGCTAAACTAAATGCGAATATTGTAGGGAAACCAGCTGCATGGATTGCAGAACAAGCAGGCTTCAAAGTACCAGAAGGTACAAATATCCTGGCTGCAGAATGTGCGGAAGTAGGTCCAAATGAGCCATTGACTCGCGAAAAACTTTCACCAGTTATTGCTGTCTTGAAAGCTGAAGATACAGAAGACGGTCTTACAAAAGCTCGTCAAATGGTTGAATTTAACGGACTTGGTCACTCAGCTGCTATCCATACAAAAGATGAGGCTCTTGCTAAGCGCTTTGGTACTGAAATCAAAGCTATGCGGATTATCTGGAACTCTCCATCTACTTTCGGTGGTATTGGGGATGTATATAATGCCTTCATTCCATCCTTGACACTTGGATGTGGTTCATACGGACGTAACTCAGTTGGTGATAACGTTAGCGCTATTAACCTCTTAAACATCAAGAAAGTAGGGAAACGTAGAAATAATATGCAATGGTTTAAAGTTCCTTCAAAAATTTACTTCGAGCGCAACTCTATCCAATACCTTCAAACATGTGAAGATATTGAACGCGTTATGATTGTTACCGATAAGTCCATCGAAAAACTTGGTTTTGTTCAACGTGTAATTGACCAGTTGAATCTCCGTAAGAATAAAGTGACAATCCAAGTCTTCTCAGATGTAGAGCCAGATCCAGATATCACAACTATCCGTCGTGGTACAGAAGAAATGCGTGCCTTTGAACCAGATACAATCATCGCACTCGGTGGTGGTTCTCCAATGGACGCTGCTAAGGGTATGTGGATGTTCTACGAACAGCCAGAAGTTGACTTCAGCGACCTTGTTCAAAAATTCATGGATATCCGTAAACGTGCCTTCAAATTCCCATCACTTGGTAAGAAAGCGAAATACATTGGTATCCCAACAACATCTGGTACAGGTTCAGAAGTGACTCCATTTGCCGTTATCTCTGATAAAGCAAACAACCGCAAATACCCACTTGCTGACTATGCTTTGACGCCAACCATTGCGATTGTTGACCCAGCTTTGGTAGAATCTGTTCCAGCATTTATCGCAGCAGATACAGGTATGGATGTTCTAACTCACGTTACAGAAGCCTATACTTCAAACTTTGCCAATGACTATACAGATGGTATTGCTCTTCAAACCATCAAGTTAGTCTTCAAATACTTGGAAAAATCTGTAAAAACGGCTGACCCAGAAGCCCGTGAAAAGATGCACAATGCTTCTACAATGGCTGGTATGGCCTTTGCAAATGCCTTCCTTGGAATGAGTCACTCAATGGCGCATAAGATTGGTGCTGTTCATCACACCATTCACGGACGTACAAATGCTATTTTACTTCCTTATGTTATCCGTTACAATGGAACTCGTCCATCTAAAACTACAACATGGCCTAAGTACAATTACTGGAAAGCTGATGAAAAATTCCAAGATATTGCTCGTATGCTAGGTCTTCCTTGCTCAACACCAGAAGAAGCGGTTGAAGCGTATGCTAAAGCTGTTTATGACCTTGGTGTAGCGGTTGGTATCAAGATGAACTTTAAAGATCAAGGTATTGATGAAAAAACTTGGAAAGATAGCTTACATGATATTGCCGTTCTTGCTTATGAAGATCAATGTTCACCAGCAAATCCACGCTTGCCAATGGTAGCTGATATGGAAGAAATCATGGCTGACGCTTACTATGGCTATGCAGAACGTCCAGGACGTCGCAAATAATATAGTTATCAACCACAAGGTAGGAGAAATCCTACCTTTTTTGGCGTGATTGGAGGAATTATGATATAATAAGAAAATAAAAGTTTGGTAATTAAATTATTTAGTTTTCAAACAATAATGAGGATTCTGGTTGATGAATAATGTTGGTAAAAGAATAGAGGAGTTACGCAAAAAGAAAGGTTTGAGCCGTCCGGCCTTTTGTGATGATGAGTCTGGTTTGTCTGTCCGCCAGTTGGCACGTATCGAAAAAGGAGAGTTTCATCCCACTCTGAAAACTCTGGAGCATATCGCAGAAAAATTGGAGATTCCAGCCTATATCCTCATGCCTGACTATCAAGAGTTGCCAGATCGTTATAAGGAAATCAAGTACTTTCTGCTTCATCACCCTGACTATGGGGATAAGGAACTGCAAGAACAAAAAGATGCGTATTTTGATGAAATCTTTGAGGACTTTTATGACAATCTTCCAAGAGATGAGCAGATAATGATTGATTGCTTGCAGGCGATTGAGCAGGTGCGGGCAGGCCAAAATTCATTATATGGACAAGGTGTGTTGGAGAATAGTTCTGACAATCTAGTCGACATAGAACCGTTTCATACTAGTACATTATTGAAATTAAGACTTTATTTTCTCTGTGCATTAATGGATGGATTGAATTCAGGATTTATAAAAGAAACTACGCAAGAAGAAATTGTTCTTCTATTTAAAAAGCTATGTCATCAAATAGAAGAAACTGAATTAGAAGATTTATATTTATTGCGGGATGCTCTGTTTGCAGCACTGTGCTGTTTGGAGCTTGTTGGAGAGTTCTCCTATTTCAAGATGGCAGTAGATAAGTTAAATTATATTATGAATAGAACCCGAGATTTCCAAAAGAAACCATTAATTTTAATGGTTGAGTGGAAATATTATATTCAGTGTGATTTTAATGAGGCAAATCGTAAGTATCAAGAGGCGAAAATGGTTGCTCAAATATTTGGAAATGAGGAATTGATAACGAGTCTCGATAGAGAATGGCAGGAAGATATAAAAAAATATATTCGATAGTTTGTGAATAGTGACATCAATGTCTTGAAAAATAAAACTTTTGGCATTTTTATTAATAATTGCCGAAAGTTTTTTGTTTTGTTCGGATTTTGCTATCTATTTATTAAAAAAATAGTGACATTTCTGTCATTGGTGATTTTTTGTTGTGCTGATATAATTATTTTGTAAGTAAGACATCAGAAAGGAAAAGCAAATGTTTAAATTTTTTAGTTTGCTAAGCTTTATCAGTTGGTGGAAGTAAATACAAAAAATTACTGTGTGGTAATACTCGAACGATTCAATAATGTACCAAATTTTTACAGAGCTGGCGTACGAGATGTATTGGTCATTCGACAGTTATATGATACTCTAATACAAGTGGAGATACGGATCAATGGCTACTTGTTAGACTTGATTACGGTTAAAAGAAATACTCTTAGAGTTTATACTTTGAAAAATATCTCTCCCACTGCAAGAATTACAGTATCAGATATTACAGAGGGACTTGATATGACTCTGAAATACAATCGTACATTTAGGGATTATGATTTTTTTGAAAAATTAAAATAGATTTGAAAAGGGAGAAGAGGCATGCGGCAGATAATTTATACTCCAGTGTATCAAAAACTGTCATTCAAATGTAAGCATCCGTGTTTTACATTTATCGTTAAATGATAGTAATTCACATAACATAAAGAATTTGGAGAACAAAACGCATGAAACATCAGTTAGCTAATCATTGGATTTTGGAAGACAGTGACTTCATAACGAAACAATCTTATCCAAAGCCATGGTTAAAAAGAACAAAATAGATTAAAGGAGACACAAATGGCAAAACAAATTAAAAAAGTATCAAAACGTAATACCATTAACCTCGGTATTATCAGTTATACCTATACCCGTGGCCGTCATTCAATTTAAGTAAGTAGCATACAATTGAAGGTCTTAGTTTTATTAATAAGTGAATCAGGAGATGACAATGACACTATTTAAAGCAATATTTAAATCTGTTTTTAGCAGAAGGGATGTTAAGATATTTTTAATTTTTATACTTCTTCCTTTATTAGTTCCACTTTTAACAGAATTTATGGACGGGACGAGCACAGGTTTGGCAGGGAATTTTTCAGAGTTTCTTGCTACAACCATTAGCACTCAATATCGTTTGATATTGCCTAACTTATTATTCTCACTCGTTATATCCTCTGTTTTTAAAGATGAAATTGATTCGGGGATTCTATTTCTATACAAAGACATCAATCGCTCACAGATTTTTAAAGCGAAGTTAGGCAGTTTATTAGTTGTATATGTTTTATTTCTACTAGGAACGGTTATGACAAGTGTGCTATCTTACTACGGTATATTATTCTCACAAGGAGCTGTTCCTGCTAACTTTATTTCTGAAAAAATTCCAGATGTTTTTTCGACAATTTTTTCATTGTTATCTACTATTAGTTTGAATCTGATTACACTACTATTAGTAGTAATGATTTCGATGACTTCAAAAACGGTTCAAACAGTTTTAACGGGAGTGTTCTTTTCGCTAGCTGCCTCAGTTGCTCCTGTGTTGATTGGGATTAATTATTTGTTTCCAAACGGCTATGCAGACTTGTCCCAAGAGAATTTTCCACTAGCTTGCTTAGTTGCGGTAGGAATATCAGTTCTTTATATACTCTTCTTTTACATCAAAGGAAAACAGAAATTTAAACATATAGAATTTTAGGAAACATGATGAAATATAATCTTCTATCTTTAATGACACCAATCAGTTTAATTGGTATAGCATTTCTAGTCTATTCATTAGGAACTTCTATCGTATTTATAAGTTTTAGCCAACAGCTACAGTTGTCTTATCTTATTGCCCTCATTTGTTTTATGCCAATTGGCTTTATGCTTATTCCTCATACTTTCTCATTGAAATATGGTCTCTACTCAAAGGAAACAGATGTAGTTTTTCACTGGCAGTCCTATCTATGTCTTGCCTTGCTTATCTTTCTTGTTAATCATTATTTTTTAAAAAGCGATGAGTATTTTCATCAAATGGTGATTTCCATGTGCGAGGAGTTTCTATTTCGATTTGTCATCTATAAAGTGTTGAGAAACAATTATTCCCGCCTTTGGTCAATCATTATTGCGTCATTGTTATTCGGTATTTTACTTCATCTAAACTATCCTATGATAGACAATCTACTCATCAGAACCCCATTGGGTATTCTATTTTCAATTTTGGCGACAAAATTTGGTTTGGAGTACGCTATCGGTGGACATTGGATTTACAATCTTTATCAATCAATTATTTAATCTAAGGAGAAAAAATGTTATTACTTTTACTTGCTGTTGTGATTTATGCAGTGCTGGCACTTGCTACAAGTTACCTACTACCTTTTTTATCAGTCCCTTTAGTTTTATTAGTTATTTATGCACTTCCTTTACTTTTGAATTTTATCGTTTATAAAGTTCAAAAAGGAGAATGGAAATTTTGGACAGCTCTTGTCTTACCAACTGTATCAGTGGCTGCGTATCTTTTATTTGCTTATCTGACCTCATCAAATGGTACTTGGATAGAGTTTGCTCAGATGAATATGATATCAGATGAAGATATGCAACTAGATATTGCACTGAACTTATTTGATAGTTCACAGATTTTGTTTATTAGTTTGCTATTTTACGGAGTGTCATTAGTATCGCATTTTATTTCAAATAAGGTTTCCAGTAAGGGGGTAAAACATGCTTAAAATTGAAAATCTGTCAAAACAGTTTAAAGGAAATGATTTTTATTCTCTATCAGACGTCTCTCTTGAAATTGGGAAAGGAGAAATTGTTGGTTTAATTGGTAAGAATGGAGCCGGAAAATCGACTTTGATGAAAATGATGGCAAAATCTCAACGACCAACATCTGGGACAATAACATATAGAGGTATTGATATTAATAGCAAAGATAATGTGTTGGAAGATTTTGGGATTATGATTGATCCAGTTTTCTACCCAGAAATGTCTGTGATGGATAATTTAAAATTTTATCTCAAATTACACGGGAAGCAGGAATTGTACCCAAATATCGAAAAAACACTTCGTTTAGTAGAACTTTGGGAAGCTCGCAACCGTAAACCGAAAGGTTTCTCGTTTGGGATGAAACAACGGACAGCTTTAGCGATTGCTTTAGTAGCAGAACCTGATTTTCTAATTCTAGATGAGCCGTTTGTTGGCTTAGATCCTATTGGTGTTCAAAAATTAATTGATATTTTGAAACAGTGGTCAAGCGAACGTCAGATTTCTATGTTGATTTCAAGTCATCAGTTAGGTGAGTTAGAGGCCTTGTGTAATCGATATGTATATATTGAAGGTGGGAAATTGGTGGATTCGTTTGAAGGGAAAGAGCAGCCAAGTGTAGTTGTTCACCTACATCCTAGCGCAAATACTGCATTACTAGACAGTTACTTATCATCTGACGTGATGCTTGAGGGTAGGCTATTGGACATTTCTACAGCTAGTAGTCGCTCTACTTTAAATGAAATCTTTAAGGTTCTTGCGGAGAATGATATGATTGAATCGATTGATGTCAAAGAAAATCATCTCAAGGAAGTATTTATGAAAGGATAATGATGAAGAATATTTTTTCAGCAGTATTTGAATCGGTCTGGAAGCGAAAAGAAACGAAAATTTTTCTTGCTTTTAGTTTTTATCCACTCGTTTATTTAGCGGCTTCTTTCTTTGGAGAGTCTAATTTTATGCAAATTGCAAATGCGGATGGTAGTAAGGTTGCCTACATTGACTTTGCAGATATGATGCTTAATTCGATGGATATGATGATTTTGCCGACTTTAGCTCTATACTTTTTGACAATTTCTGTTTTCAGGAGAGAAACGGATGATCATACGATGTTTCTCTACAAGGATATTGATAGAAAATCTATTTACTTCTCAAAATATTTCAGTCTTCTCCTTATTCTTTCTATTTATTTTGCATTATTTTTTGCTTCTTCCTTTCTTGTTCATTACACACGAGTCGTACATATGGAGTTTGGGACAACTCAAATTGTATCGGATACACTTTACTATACTTTGTTAGAGATGGTTAGTATTTTCACAGTATTCTTAAAAGGAGTTTTAGCTATTTCTGTAGCAGCCTTTACCTCTTTACGTTTTGGGACTGGGACAACTATGACAATTGCCATTGTATTGACAGTAACAATGATGATTCTATCAGCAATAGGGGGCCCAATTGCAGCACTCTTGCCAATAGGTTACCAGCAGTTTACGCAGACAGTTGAGAACATCTGGATTGGATTGGTTGGGCCAGTGACGGTAACGGCAATCTATGGTCTTGTTTTGAACACCTTAAGTATAAAAAAATTTAAAAGTCTGGAGTTTTAAGGATGAACAAAAAAATCTTAAAGTTGATTATCAAGTACCTCAATAAGAGGCTGGGACAAAAGTCCTAGTCTCTCAATTGTCTTTGGATTGTCGAGCAAGACGCAGTGGTTGAGTGGGCTCTACTACGCTGATTTCATCAGCTTTTACAGCCCTACTCAACTGTGCGGAGGTGGGACGACAAAATCGAATTCTAACGAATTACCGATTTCTGTCCCACTCTCTTAGGCTTGAGCTTTATTGGAACGATTATGAGTTTATTTATTCCACAATTTATGGGGAACTTACTGAATGAAGAATTTTTAATCACGCTCATATCTAACCCAATAACAATAGCGGTTTCCATCGTATCGCTCTTGCTCGTGTTTTCTGTCCAAGCTTCGTTACGCTATGTGATTGGCTTGTGTGGCAGTCAAGCTGTAAACAAGCTCCAAAAGCATATCTATACCTCCCTGTTAGCAACCTCTGTCAAGGAACTAGAAAATCATCCATCGGGTGATGTAGCTAGTCGGCTAACAAATGATATGTCTGTTATTTTGAACTTTATCACATCGGTATTGCCAAATCTTATTTTAAATGGGATTGTGATTATGGGTTCTCTCTATTTTCTAGTAAATATCAGTCTGCCCTTGACGTTGCTGTCTCTCTTGCTATTTCCGATTTTGTTATTTATGATTATTCCAATAAATCATCGGCTAGAAAGTTATTACACAAGCTATCAAGAGGGACTGGGAGACATTTCTGGTCGGATTAGTCATCGTTTCACTCATATCCGTTTGATGAAATCCTTCAATGGCGAAAAGAGTGAAGAAGAATCCATGGCTCACTTTTTTAATCAATTAACCCACAACTTTAAAAAGATTATCGGCTTGTCCTCTATTCAGAATACCTTATCAAATGGGCTGACCATGACCTTTATCATTTTACTGTTGGTGGTAGCTGGTTTGGAAGTATCTAAAGGCAATATGACCATGAGTACCCTGATGACTTTTGTTCTCTATCTGACACAGTTGATTAACCCCATCACAGATATTTCTGAATTTATGACGGATTGGACAGAGTTTCAGAGTGTTTCAAATCGTCTCATGGAGATGGTAGAGTTAGACAAAGAAGTAGGAGGAGAAAAAGGATTAGAACTATCTGGATCGAGTATCATCATGAAGAATGTTAATTTTTCTTATGATCAGGAAAATGTCTTAAACGATTTATCCGTCAATATTCAAGCGGGACAGCATACTGCAATTGTTGGACCAAGCGGTGCAGGGAAATCGACCATTTTTGCTCTATTGATGAAATTCTATCAAAATTATAAGGGAGAGATTCTCATTGGAAGTCAGAACTTAGCAGACCTATCTGAGGAGCAGCTGAGAAATATGGTAGCTTATATTCCTCAAGATAATACCTTGTTTCATGGAACGATCAGGGAAAATCTTCTCTATGGGAAAAATAAAATCGTCTTAGAAGAACGGATGAATGAAGTCTTAGAAGAATTGGGTTTGGTATCTTTGATAAGGGATTTAGACAAAGGTTTAGATACGGAAATTTCTGATAGTGGCACTGGGTTGTCCGAGGGGCAAAAGCAACGGTTTAATATTGCGAGGGCTTTATTGCTGGAGCATCCGATATATCTATTAGATGAAGTAACAGCCAGTTTAGACAGTGTGACAGAACAAAGAATCAGTAAAGCAATTGATAAGTTGACAGCAGGTAAAACACACATGACGATTGCACATCGTTTGCATACAGTCAAGAAAGCAGATTTGATTCTTGTTTTGGATAAAACTGGACAGATTGTGGATCAAGGAACTCATCATCAGTTGCTACTTAGAAATCATCTCTATCAAGAATTTTTATCAAATGTACAAAGAGCAGGTTGAAAGGCGTGATTCTTTGCTCACCTCGCTTTCTTTGTTTTTAGTAATGTAATCTCAAAAAATAGGTCAGGGAACTTCTCCGACCTATTTTTGAAACTAGTTTCAGATATGATGGAGAATTTCTTAGGAATAGAAACTAAATTCTTAATATTGCAAAGGATTGAAAAAGGGAAGGTACTGTGCTATTATTTTTGTAAGGGTTTACAAAACAATGGTGTTGGAGGATGAGATGCGCAACCCAGATTTATTAGCAGAAACAAAGGCTTACAAAGGCAGAGATGAAGTTCCAGCGGATTTTGATGCTTTTTGGGATTGTCAGATTAGCAGTTTGAGTGGCTTGCCGGACTATCAGCTGATTAAAAAAGACTTTCAAATTGCTGGGGTGACCTGCTATGAGCTAGTTTTTGAGGGGACGAATCAGGGGCGAACCTATGCACGTATGGTCCTTCCCAGATCTAGTAAAAAAGTTCCGATTATCTTTCATTTCCACGGTTATATGGGTCGTGGTTGGGATTGGGCCGATATGCTGGCCTATACAGTGGCTGGCTATGGTGTCGTATCCATGGATGTACGCGGCCAGTCAGGCTATTCCTTGGATGGAGGGGCGCCTGTAAGGGGCAATACGGTCAAGGGTCAGATTATCCGTGGGGCAGTGGATGGACCAGAGCGTCTCTTTTATAAGGATGTCTATCTGGATATCTACAGCTTGGTTGAGATTGTGGCGAGTTTGGACTTTGTGGACGAGGAGCATCTATCCAGTTATGGGGCTTCTCAGGGCGGAGCCTTGGCTTTGGTGGCAGCGGCTCTCAATCCGCGCATTAAGCAGACAGTGGCTATCTATCCTTTCTTGTCAGACTTTCGGCGGGTGTTGGAGATTGGCAATACCAGCGAAGCCTATGATGAGCTCTTTCGTTATTTTAAGTTCCACGATCCTTTCCACGAAACGGAGGATGAGATTATCCAGACCTTGTCCTACATCGATGTAAAAAATATGGCTCACCGCATTCAAGGTAAGGTGCGGATGATAACAGGACTGGCTGACGATGTTTGCTATCCGATTACCCAGTTTGCGATTTACAATCGGCTGGAGTGTACTAAGGAGCACCATCTCATGCCAGAGTACGAGCATGAAGCCATGAATGTCTATGTCAATGATAGGGTCTTCAACTGGCTTTGCGGCTCAAAGATTGACCATCCTTCTTTGCTGGAAGTTTTTAACGACTGGTAAAAATAGATAGTACTAAGAAAGAAACTAAGCCTGAGGTTAGCATAATCTCAGGCTTTTTATGGTAAATTATTCAAAATTTATAGTAACTTTTTTGTTCAAAAACACTTCGAAGGCTGAAAGTAGTTTCAGCTTTTAAGAAAGGAAGTCGGTTTTTAGAAACTAAAATCTAAATCACAAAACTTATTGAAAGCGCTTTATTTTTTGTATATAATGACATTATAAAAAGAACGGAGAAAACATAGAAAAAGGAGAGATTATTTATGTCACAGATTAGCAAAGATCAATTAATTGCAAAAATCAAAGATGGCATTATCGTTTCCTGTCAAGCTCTGCCTCATGAGCCCCTCTACACGGAGGCTGGTGGGGTCATCCCTCTCTTGGTCAAGGCAGCTGAAGAAGGTGGGGCAGTTGGTATTCGAGCCAATAGCGTGCGAGACATCAAGGAGATTAAGGAAGTAACCGATCTCCCGATTATCGGGATTATCAAACGGGACTATCCGCCACAGGAGCCTTTTATCACTGCGACTATGCGGGAAGTGGATGAGTTGGCTGCCCTTGATATCGAGGTCATCGCTCTGGACTGCACCCAGCGAGAACGCTATGATGGTTTGAAGATTGAGGACTTTATCCGCCAAGTCAAGGAGAAATATCCGCAGCAATTGCTGATGGCCGACATCAGTACCTTTGAGGAAGGCATGGCAGCTGTAGCAGCTGGTGTTGACTTTGTCGGTACAACCTTATCAGGCTACACTTCCTACAGTCCTAAGGTAGACGGACCAGACTTTGAACTGGTCAAGAAGCTCTGTGATGCAGGAGTAGATGTGATTGCTGAGGGCAAGATTCACTATCCAGATCAAGCCAAGCAAATCCATGATTTAGGTGTCCGCGGTATTGTAGTAGGCGGAGCCATTACTCGACCAAAGGAAATCACCGAGCGTTTCGTTGCGGCAGTAAAATAAAGTGAGGTAAAGCAATGACGACCTTAAAGTTAAATAAGCTCTACAAAAAATATCCTAATAGTGATTTCTACTCTGTAGAAAATTTCGACTTGCAAATCAAAGATAAAGAATTTATCGTCTTTGTTGGTCCTTCTGGATGTGGAAAATCTACGACCTTGCGCATGATTGCTGGGTTGGAGGACATCACCGAGGGTGAGCTCTATATTGATCAGACTCTGGTCAATGATATTGCTCCCAAGGACCGTGATATCGCCATGGTCTTCCAGAACTATGCCCTCTATCCGCACATGACAGTCTATGACAACATGGCTTTCGGCCTCAAGCTTCGCAAGTACAGCAAGGAAGATATTGACAAGCGGGTTCATGAAGCGGCGGAGATTCTGGGGTTGAAAGAATTCTTGGATCGCAAACCGGCCGATCTTTCTGGCGGTCAGCGCCAACGGGTAGCCATGGGACGGGCCATTGTCCGAGATGCCAAGGTCTTCCTGATGGATGAGCCTTTGTCAAACTTGGATGCGAAACTACGGGTATCCATGCGTGCTGAGATTGCTAAGATCCACCGCCGTATCGGAGCAACCACTATCTACGTTACCCACGACCAAACCGAGGCAATGACCTTGGCCGACCGCATTGTTATCATGTCGGCGACTAAAAATGAAGCAGGTACGGGAACTATCGGTCGTATCGAGCAAGTCGGAACTCCGCAAGAGCTCTACAACGAACCAGCTAACAAGTTTGTTGCAGGCTTTATCGGTAGTCCAGCTATGAACTTCTTTGAAGTGACAGTAGCTGGCAATAAACTGACCGACGGCGACCAGCTCAATCTTACTCTGACGGGTGGTCAAGAAAAGCTTTTGA
This sequence comes from Streptococcus sp. Marseille-P7376, assembly GCF_902460385.1. Classification (NCBI taxonomy): domain Bacteria; kingdom Bacillati; phylum Bacillota; class Bacilli; order Lactobacillales; family Streptococcaceae; genus Streptococcus; species Streptococcus sp. Marseille-P7376. The sequence goes on along the minus strand of NZ_CABPTS010000006.1, from coordinate 53,130 downwards.
CAGGAAAAGGCTACCAAGGTAAAAAGGTAATCTTAGGTATTCGGCCAGAAGATATTTCAGCGGACTTGATTGTAGAAGATACTTTCCCTGGCGATGTGGTTGAGGCAGAAGTTGTCGTGTCAGAGTTGCTGGGTAGTGACTCAGTGCTCTACTGTAAGGTGGGGAGCCAAGAGTTTTCAGCCAAGGTAGATGCTTCCAATTATCTGGAGCCGGGTTCGAAGCTTCGCTTCACCTTCAAATTACCTAAGAGTCATCTGTTTGACAGTGAGACTCAAAAACGAATTACTTTGTAAAACAACCTAAAATGAACTGACTGACTTTATTTTAGGATAAAATAAACGTCACAGAGAAGGAGTGATCAGACTTTTAAAAGTTTAGGATTTTAATCAAATATAGGTGGACATTTGTCCCAAGGACTAACACAGGAAAAACGACTAATTATTTTATCGGTCAAATATGCAGATAAGAGCTGTTCAGGTCAGCTTGGTATCTTAATTTTAAAGGAGAAAAACAAATGAAAATGAAGAAATTGCTTTGTTCATTGGTAGCAGGAGCTGCAGTGCTTACGTTAGCAGCTTGTGGAGGTGGCGGCTCAGATAAAGCGGCTAGCTCTGGTGATAAATCTGGCAAGACAGAAATTACTTGGTGGGCATTCCCAGTCTTTACTCAAGAAAATGCCAGCGATGGTGTGGGAACTTATGAAAAATCCATCATAGAAGCATTTGAAAAAGCAAATCCAGACATTCATGTCAACTTGGAAACAATCGACTTCAAGTCAGGTCCAGAAAAAATTACGACAGCTATCGAAGCTGGAACAGCACCAGACGTGCTCTTCGATGCACCAGGCCGGATTATTCAATACGGTAAAAATGGTAAGTTAGCAGACTTGAACGACCTCTTCACAGATGATTTCGTCAAAGATGTTAACAACGACAACATTATCCAAGCCAGCAAGGCTGGAGACAAAGCTTATATGTATCCAATCAGCTCTGCTCCATTCTACATGGCAATGAATAAGAAAATGTTGGAAGATGCTGGTGTCCTCAATCTAGTTAAAGAAGGATGGACAACAGATGACTTTGAAAAAGTTTTGAAAGCGCTTAAAGACAAAGGCTATACACCTGGCTCTCTCTTCAGTAACGGTCAAGGTGGTGACCAAGGAACTCGTGCCTTCATCGCTAACCTCTACGGTGGATCTGTTACAGACGAAAAAGTAACTAAATATACAACTGATGATCCGAAATTTGTCAAAGGTCTTGAAAAAGCAGTGAGCTGGATCAACGATGGCCTCATGATGAATGGTTCTCAATACGATGGTGGAGCAGACATCCAAAACTTCGCTAACGGTCAAACTTCTTACACTGTTCTTTGGGCACCAGCACAAAATGGTATTCAAGCTAAACTTTTGGAAGCAAGTAAAGTAGAAGTGGTAGAAGTACCATTCCCATCAGATTCAGGCAAACCAGCTCTTGAATACCTTGTAAACGGCTTTGCAGTCTTTAACAACAAAGACGACAAGAAAGTAGAAGCAGCTAAGAAATTCGTGCAATTCATCGCTGATGACAAAGAGTGGGGTCCTAAGAACGTTGTTCGTACAGGTGCCTTCCCAGTTCGTACATCATTTGGCAAACTCTATGATGACAAACGTATGGAAACAATCAGCAGCTGGACTCAATACTATTCACCATACTACAACACCATTGACGGCTTTGCAGAAATGAGAACACTTTGGTTCCCAATGCTGCAATCTGTATCTAATGGAGATGAAAAAGTTGAACCTGCTTTGAAGACATTTACTGAAAAAGCAAACGAAACGATTACTAAAAAATAAGCAAGTTTAAAATCCGCCCCTTTTTCTGTTGTCAGTCTCTAAAAATAGAAAAAGGGGTATTTTGTTAGAAAATCTTGAAAGAGGGGTACCTCATTGTGAAAGTCAATAAAATCAGAATGAAAGAAACCCTAGTATCATATGCGTTTTTAGCTCCAATTCTGGTATTCTTTACAGTATTTGTTTTAGCGCCTATGATAATGGGATTTATCACTAGTTTCTTTAACTATACAATGACTTCATTTACATTCGTTGGTTTTGATAACTATATTCGGATGTTCAATGATCCAGTTTTTGTGAAATCGCTCATTAATACAGTCATTATTGTAATCGGCTCTGTGCCGGTAGTTGTGCTCTTCTCTTTGTTTGTAGCTTCACAGACCTATGAGATGAATGCTGTTTCTCGCTCCTTTTACCGTTTTGTCTTCTTCCTACCGGTTGTGACAGGTAGTGTTGCCGTGACGGTAGTGTGGAAGTGGATCTACGATCCCCTGTCTGGTATTTTGAACTTTGTTTTGAAATCTGGTCACATCATCAACCAAAACATTTCTTGGTTGGGAGACAAACAGTGGGCCTTGGCTGCTATCATCGTTATTTTGCTGACAACATCTGTCGGTCAGCCAATCATTCTCTACATTGCAGCTATGGGAAATATCGACAACTCTCTAGTGGAGGCTGCGCGTGTGGATGGGGCGACAGAGATGCAAGTCTTTTGGAAAATCAAATGGCCGAGCCTTTTGCCAACAACGCTCTATATCGCTATCATCACAACTATTAACTCATTCCAGTGTTTCGCCTTGATTCAGCTGTTGACATCAGGTGGACCAAACTATTCAACTAGTACGCTTATGTACTATCTATATGAAAAAGCCTTCAAGCTATCTGAATATGGCTATGCAAACACCATGGGAGTCTTTCTGGCGATTATGATTGCGATTATCAGTTTCGCCCAGTTCAAGATCCTCGGTAATGATGTGGAATATTAAAGAAAGGAGCAGGAATATGAAACCCCAAAAATTTAATTCATTTAAAGTGTTCTCATCTGTGATTTTAGCACTTTTGACCGTGCTCTTTGTCTTTCCATTCTACTGGATTCTGACTGGAGCTTTTAAATCTCAGCCAGATACAATTATGATTCCGCCTCAATGGTGGCCACAAAATCCGACAGCAGAAAACTTCCAGCAATTAGCCGTTCAAAATCCAGCTTTGCAGTGGATGTGGAACAGTGTCTTCATTTCGCTGGCGACCATGTTCTTGGTGTGCGCGACGTCATCTTTAGCTGGTTACGTTTTGGCTAAGAAACGCTTTTACGGGCAACGGATTCTCTTTGCCATCTTTATCGCAGCTATGGCCTTGCCTAAGCAGGTTGTCCTAGTACCTCTAGTGCGGATTGTCAATTTCATGGGAATCCACGATACCCTTTGGGCAGTGATTTTACCTTTAGTTGGCTGGCCTTTCGGGGTCTTCCTTATGAAGCAGTTTAGTGAAAATATCCCGACAGAGCTTCTGGAATCAGCTAAGATCGACGGTTGTGGTGAAATCCGGACCTTCTGGAGTGTAGCCTTTCCTATCGTCAAACCAGGCTTTGCTGCTCTGGCTATCTTCACCTTTATCAACACTTGGAATGACTACTTCATGCAGCTCGTAATGTTGACCTCGCGGAACAATCTGACGATTTCGTTAGGGGTTGCGACTATGCAGGCTGAGATGGCAACCAACTACGGTCTGATTATGGCCGGTGCGGCTTTAGCGGCGGTGCCAATCGTAGCAGTCTTCCTCATCTTCCAAAAATCCTTCACCCAAGGGATTACTATGGGAGCTGTCAAAGGATAAGGCATTCAATAGAGGAAATAAGACTATGATTTTTGATGATTTAAAAAATGTGACTCGCTACAAGGGTCTTCATCCCAATCTGGATAAAGCGATTGATTATCTCTATGAGCACCGCAAAGACAACTTTGACTTGGGACGCTATGAAGTGGATGGAGATAAGGTCTTTCTCTTGGTTCAGGAAAATACCCTCAATCAAGAGGCCAATGATCAATTTGAATATCATAAAAAATATGCAGATTTTCATCTGTTAGTAGCAGGGCATGAATATTCTGCCTATGGTAGCCAGATGGTCGATGAGGCAGTGGCCTTTGATGAAGAGGCAGATATCGGCTTTGTTCATTGTCAAAATCATTATCCTCTCTTGTTGGGTTACCATAATTTTGCGATTTTCTTTCCAGAAGAGGCCCATCAGCCAAATGGCTATGCGGGTCTGGAAGAAAATGTCAGAAAGTATCTTTTTAAAGTTTTAATAGACTAGTCCTAGGCTAGCGAGATTTTTGAGTGTGCCAGGCTAGCAGAGAAAGGAGAAACTTATGTCGGATAAAGGAACAGGACTCATCAGAGCTATATTTGATACGGATAATTTTTTCATGCAAATCTGTGAGAAAATCCTGGATTTGATGACGGTCAATCTTCTCTTTCTCTTGTCTTGTCTGCCCTTGGTGACCATTGGGATTGCCAAGATCAGCCTCTATCAAACACTTTTTGAAATCAAGGGAAACCGTCGAGTAAAAGTAATCAGAACTTACACTCGAATCTTTCGAGAAAATTGGAAGCAAGGACTCAAACTGGGCTTGCTGGAATTGGCTTTAGTCGGCTTCAGTCTCTTTGACCTCCTGCTTTTTCGGATGCAGGAAGCTCTGCCTTTCCAAGTTTTAAAGGCGGTTTGTTTTGGAATGATTATTTTTACAATCCTGCTTTCTCTTTGCGTTTATCCCTTGGCTGGTAAATTTCTCATGTCTTTTAGAGACGTTTTACAGACCAGCTTAGTGATTGTAAGTCTGAATTTTCCTTGGTTTGTTGTCATGATGGCGGTTGTAGCTGCGCTCCTTGTCATCATCTACAGTTCAGGCTTTGTGTTGCTGTTAGGATTTTCCCTCTTTGCCTTTATCGGCTTTGCAGGTCTGGCTTTTTTGCAGCTTCCTATTTTGGAAAAAATCTTCGCTAAATACAGCAGTCTATAATCTACAATTCGTACATTTGGAGAAAATTTGAAAATGAAAGATTTAAAGAAATATCACGGTGTCATACCGGCTTTTTATGCCTGTTATGATGAGGAGGGTGAAATCAGCCCGGAGCGGACTCGCGCTTTGGTGGAGTATTTCATCGACAAGGGCGTGCAAGGTCTCTATGTCAACGGCTCGTCAGGCGAATGTATCTACCAGAGCGTGGCCGACAGAAAAGTAATTTTGGAAGAAGTAATGAAAGTTGCTAAGGGCAAACTGACCATCATTGCTCACGTAGCCTGCAATAATACTAAAGACAGTATCGAGTTGGCCAAACACGCTGAAGCTCTAGGAGTTGATGCCATTGCGGCTATTCCGCCGATTTATTTCCGTCTGCCAGAATACTCTGTCGCTCAGTACTGGAATGATATCAGTGCGGCTGCACCACATACCGATTTTGTGATTTATAATATTCCGCAATTGGCTGGTGCAGCGCTGACTCCGAGTCTTTATAAGGAAATGCTGAAAAATGAGCGCGTGATTGGGGTGAAAAATTCCTCTATGCCAGTTCAGGATATCCAGACTTTTGCAGCACTTGGAGGCAGTGACCATTTGGTCTTTAACGGTCCAGATGAGCAGTTCTTGGGCGGCCGTCTCATGGGAGCGGCAGCTGGAATTGGTGGTACCTACGGGGCTATGCCAGAGCTCTTCCTCAAGCTTAATCAACTGATTGAAGACAAGGAACTAGAAAGAGCCAAAGAGCTGCAGTTTGCCATTAACGACATTATCGGCAAGCTAACCAGTGCTCATGGCAATATGTATGCTGTTATCAAAGAGGTTCTCAAGCTCAACGAAGGCCTGAATATTGGATCTGTCCGTGCTCCTTTGACGCCAGTCGTAGAAGCAGACCGTCCAGTCGTAGAAGCAGCAGCGGCCTTGATCTGTGAGACCAAGGAGCGCTTCCTCTAAAAAGAAAGAAGGATGCTTATGGGAAATTATGTTACGATTGATATTGGCGGTACCAATATCAAATACGGCCTGATAGACGACAAAGAAACGCTAGTAGAAGCCCATGAAATACCTACGGAAGCCCATAAGGGTGGTCCAGAGATTATGCGTAAGGTTCAAAAGATTGTCGCTGACTATGTACAGGCTGGTTTGATTGAGGGGATTTGTATCTCCTCAGCTGGAATGGTTGACCCAGACAAGGGAGAAATCTTTTACGCTGGTCCTCAGATTCCTAACTATGCTGGGACGCAATTTAAGAAGGTCTTGGAGGAGGAATTTTCCATTCCTTGCGAGATTGAGAACGACGTCAACTGTGCTGGTCTGGCTGAGGTCATGTCTGGCCATGGTAAGGGAGCAAAAATTGCTGTCTGTCTGACAATTGGGACAGGGATTGGCGGCTGTCTAGTAGCGGATGGTCAAGTTTTTCACGGCTTTAGCAACTCAGCCTGCGAAGTAGGCTATCTGCACCTGCCGGACGGAGCCTTTCAGGATGTGGCTTCGACCACAGCCTTGGTCCAATATGTCGCTGACTTGCACGGAGATGATTCCTCTCTCTGGAATGGCCGCAGGATTTTCAAAGAAGCGACCGAGGGCAATACCTTCTGTATCAAAGGAATTGACCGCATGGTAGGCTATCTGGGGCAGGGCATTGCCAATATCTGCTATGTCGTCAATCCGGAAATCGTCATCTTGGGAGGTGGTATCATGGGACAAGAGGCCATCCTCCGACCTCGTATCCAAGCGGCTCTCAAGGATGCTCTGGTGCCGAGCATAGCTGAGAAGACCAAACTAGCCTTTGCCTATCACCAAAATACGGCAGGCATGTTTGGGGCCTACTACCATTTTAAAAATAAACATCAGTAATCCAAGTAAACCTGGGGAGTGACCTCAGGTTTCTTGTGTTTTAGTAATGCTTCTTCCATCGACAGTTAGACGACTTTCAAGTGGCTGGGGTGAGTTGGGTCTGGTTCAGATTTTAAGGAGTTACATAGGAAACCAGTACAACCAGAATCTTACTCTAAGCCAGTTTAGTCATTGTTTAGAGTAAGGCTGTAAAGAACATGCAAAAAATCCAACAGGTTTCTGCTGGATTTTATTGATGTCTGCGGTAATACCCATTGAGTTTGTGGTTTTCCCAGTAACTGTTGAAGATTTTTTCCTTTCTCTCGCGGTCAATTTCCAGGAAAAAAGCGTAAAGTATGTCAATCATCAGCAACATGGGAAATTGAGCTGAGATGCGTTGGATAAACTGCGGTTTGCTTTGAATAGCAACGCTAATGATTTCGGAAAATTCATTTTTGACTTTCTGAGGCTGTCCAGTCACTAGAACTGTTTTGGCTCCCATCTTTTGAGCATCAATCAGACTGTCAATGATAGACAGCGTCTGACCGGAAAGAGAAAATCCGATAACTAGACAGTTCTTATCTAGGATACTGCTGGTCCAAGCAAAACCATCTGGGTCAGTCAAGGCCTCACAGACGACTCCTAACCGCATAAAGCGCAGCTTCATATCGCGAGCGACTAGACCAGAGCTGCCTGTACCAAAGAAATAAACACGATCGGCTTCCTCAATCAGTTGAGCTACTCGTTGTAGCTTCTCTTCGTCGACCAATTCTTCGGTTTGCTGGCGGATTTGTGCATAGCTGCGTAAAACGTGGCGAGATAGATCATGTTGTAGATTTTCGACTTTCTCTTCATGACCCTGCAACTGGTGAAGGTATTGGAAGTTAAATTCCCGATAGCCCTTAAACCCGCATTTTTTAGCAAATCGGGTCAAGGCTGCTTGTGAAATGTGCAGAGTGTGAGTTACCTGAAGAGAAGATAAGTCGTCGTAGACACTGTTAGGGTTCAGGAAGTAGTTGGCAATTCGTTTTTCTAAGTCCGTCATACTATCAAAGGAGCTTTCAATTATCGTCAAGATATTTTGATTATTTTCCATAGTTGTTACTTTCTTCACTAATAATATTATAGGATAAATGTTTTACAGAACATATCTCCATTATAACATAGCTCCGTAAGAATAAAGTAACGCAGAACTGGGAAATACTAGGGGAAATAGTGTTTATCTGCGCCTCATTCTTTCACAGGTTCTCATTAATAAACTTCCTTGAATCCTCTCTTCAGTAGACAAGCAAAGCAACTACAAGACTACGACGAATAGCTTGAAAAGTGTTATAATTTACACAGGAAGAATTCACAGCTGTTTTGGGAAATGAAAGAGATAGTGAAATCAATGGCAAATGCGCATCTTGAAAAAATGCAGCTTCCAATTCTTTCAAATACTCTTTGTCCAACTTGTGGAAATCAGTAAAACTATATTGTGAGGTGTTTATGAAAATGAATGAATTAGGGCAGCCCATCGGGGATGCTCTGCCGGATTTTAAGCCGGGGGAATTGCCCAACCTGGAGCGAATAGAGGGCCAGTATGCTGTTATTGAGCGTCTGTCCAAGGACAAGCATGGGGTGGATTTATACGAATTGTACGGTCCGGATTCGCCTGCTGATATGTGGACCTATCTCTTTCAAAATCCTGTTCAAAGTCAGGATGAGTGGTCGGCCTTGCTAGATCCGATGCTGGCAGCTCCAGATCGTTTTTACTATGCCATTGTGGACAAGGAGAGTGGCAAGGCGCTGGGAACTTTCGCTTTAATGAGGATTGACCGAGGCAACCGTGTCATTGAGGTGGGGTCTGTGACCTATTCGCCCAAGTTAAAACGAACCAGACAAGGGACTGAAGCCCAGTATTTGCTGGCGCGCTATGTCTTTGAAGAGCTGGAGTATCGCCGCTACGAATGGAAATGCGATGCACTCAATCAGCCTTCAAGGCGCGCAGCAGAAAGGCTTGGTTTTACCTACGAGGGCACTTTTCGTCAGGCAGTTGTTTATAAGGGGCGCAACCGAGACACTGACTGGCTGTCCATGATTGACAGCGATTGGCCGGCCGTTAAGAGTCGTTTGGAGAAATGGCTGAGCCCAGACAATTTCGATGAAAAGGGGCAACAAATAAAAGCCTTGTCTGAGTTTTAAAATAAGAAGCAGTAATCCTTGCTGTAGACCGGGCTAAGAAGGACTTCTAACTCGTGGCAAGAATCAAAATACTACTCTTCAAAAAACAAATTCAAACCATCATGTTTGTATTGCTTTGTCGTACTTTTAATACTTCCTTGCAGAAGTTTCAGCTACAACCTCAAAACAGTGTTTTAAATTATCTGCGGCTAGTTTCCTAGTTTGCTCTTTGATTTTTGTTGAGTAGCAACAAAAATCTCTCAAGAATGAAGGAAGATTGTGAGTCAAGGAAAGATTATCAACATTTTTGGTTCTCTGGTGTTGGCATCAAGGATGCAGGAAGCGAATATTCAGGACGTCAGCTGGAGTGGTGATTTGGCTCCGATTGGTGAAATCGAGAAAACCCGTCGCTAGACTATTTCTGACCTCAAAGAAATCACCTACTACATCAAAATGATGCTCGAAGAAGTCGAATGGGAAAGGCTAGTTCAGATGATGAAGGTGAAGTAAGATGGCAAAATCGTTAAAAGTTTACAGCAAAAATAGGAGATATAAGATTAGCTCAGGGCTTGTTTAACGGGAATGATAGGGTTCGTTGATGTAACGAAGTAAGAAAATAGTGTTCAAGAGAGGAGTCTTCTTCTCTTTTTGCTTTTTAATTTTGATAAAAAGCGAGAATTTTCTGATAAATTTTGATATAATAAAACGAACTACAGATAAAGGATGAGAAAGAATGACCTTAGTTTATCAATCAACGCGCGACGAGAAGAATAGAGTAACAGCTAGCCAGGCGATTTTACAAGGTTTGGCAACAGACGGCGGTCTGTTTACGCCCATTACCTATCCGCAGGTCGATTTGGAATTTGCCAAGCTTAAAGACGCTTCTTATCAAGAAGTAGCTAAGCTGATTCTGTCTGCATTTTTGGATGATTTTTCTGAAGCGGAGCTGGACCATTGTATTAACCATGCCTACGACAGCAAGTTTGATGATGCAGCCATTGCTCCCTTGGTCAAGCTGGATGGTCAGTATAATCTAGAGCTTTTCCATGGAGCGACCATTGCCTTCAAGGACATGGCTTTGTCCATTCTGCCTCACCTGATGACAACCGCAGCTAAAAAGCACGGCTTGGAAAATAAAATTGTCATTTTGACGGCGACTTCTGGTGATACAGGTAAGGCGGCTATGGCAGGCTTTGCGGACGTTCCGGGGACTGAGATTATCGTCTTTTATCCGAAAGACGGTGTCAGCAAGGTCCAAGAGCTGCAAATGACGACGCAGACAGGTGCCAATACGCATGTTGTTGCCATTGACGGCAACTTTGATGATGCCCAGACCAATGTCAAGCACATGTTCAATGACACAGACCTACGAGCTCGTCTTCTGGAGCACCAACTCCAGTTTTCATCAGCTAACTCCATGAATATTGGCCGTTTGGTGCCGCAGATTGTCTACTATGTCTATGCCTACGCTCAGCTAGTGAAGACGGGAGAAATCACAGCAGGAGACAAGGTCAACTTTACCGTTCCGACAGGGAACTTTGGGAATATCCTGGCGGCCTACTATGCCAAGCAAATTGGTCTTCCAGTTGGCAAGCTGATCTGCGCATCAAATGAGAACAATGTCCTGACAGACTTCTTCAAGACTCAGGTTTATGACAAGAAGCGGAGCTTCAAGGTGACGTCTAGTCCGTCCATGGATATTCTGGTTTCCTCTAACTTGGAGCGTTTGATTTTCCATCTGTCTGGTAATAGTGCTGAGAAGACTGCTTCCTTGATGGCGGCTCTGAATGAGTATGGACAGTATGAACTGACGGACTTTGACGCTGAGATTTTAGAACTATTTGCGGCTGACTATGCCACAGAAGAAGAAACAGCAGCTGAAATCAAGCGGGTCTATCAAGCATCTGACTACATTGAAGACCCTCATACGGCTGTTGCGTCTGCTGTTTATCAAAAATACTTGGCAGAGACAGGGGATCGGCGTAAGACTGTTATCGCGTCTACTGCTAGTCCTTATAAATTCCCAGTTGTGGCCGTTGAGGCTGTGACTGGCCAAACAGGACTCAGTGACTTCGAGGCTTTGGCTCAACTGCACGAACTTTCTGGCGTAGCTCTTCCACCAGCCGTGGATGGCTTAGAAACAGCTCTGGTTCGCCACAAAACAACGGTAGCTGCGGACCAAATGCAGGCAGCAGTCGAGGATTATTTGGGATTGTAAAGATTACTTAGAAAGCCTAAAATCAGCTGGATATCTGGCTGATTTTTTCTTAGGACGTCCAATGAAAGAAAGTGAAGTAGCTGATGCTTAAAAGGAAGAAATTTCTCTATGACGAGTTATAAAAAAATCAGGAACATTGCCTTGCCGGCTATGGCGGAGAACTTTTTGCAGATGCTGATGGGGATGGTCGACAGCTATCTGGTGGCCAGTCTTGGGCTGATTGCGATTTCCGGTGTCTCGGTGGCCGGCAACATCATTACTATCTATCAGGCAATCTTTATCGCTCTGGGGGCTGCTATTTCCAGTCTCATCTCCAAAACTCTGGCTCAAGGAGACAAGGAGCGTTTAGCCTATCATACAGCTGAGGCTATCAAACTGACTTTGCTTCTGAGTTTTCTTTTAGGTCTGCTTTCTCTGTTCTTTGGCAGGCAGATGTTAGACCTTCTGGGGACAGAAAAGGCGGTGGCTGAGGCTGGCGGCCTTTATTTGGCTTTGGTTGGCGGGACTATTATCTTGTTGGGCCTGATGACTTCCTTCGGAGCTCTGGTTCGGGTCACGTGCAATCCTAGATTTCCCATGTATGTCAGTCTTCTGACCAACGTCCTCAATGCCCTCTTTTCTGGTCTGGGCATTTATGTCTTTCAGCTAGGTATTATCGGTGTAGCGGTGGGGACGGTGCTGGCTCGCTTGGTTGGCGTGCTCCTTCTTTGGGGGGAGCTGGATTTATCCACTATCCGATGGAGCTGGGGACTGGATCGAGAGCTCTTGCACCTATCCCTGCCTGCTGCTGGAGAGCGGCTCATGATGCGAGCGGGTGACGTAGTGATCATCGCCATTGTGGTCACCTTTGGGACAGATGCAGTCGCAGGGAATGCCATCGGTGAAGTCCTGACACAGTTTAACTACATGCCAGCCTTTGGGGTCGCGACAGCAACAGTCATGTTGGTAGCCCATGCGGTTGGCGAGGGAGATATGCAAGCGGTCGGTCAGATTCGTCAGCGAGCCTTCTGGCTGTCTTTTGCTTGCATGCTGCCCTTGGCGCTGGGGATTTTTGCCTTCGGTCGGCCTCTAACCTTGCTTTATACGGACAATAGCGGAGCTCTTGCAGCCAGTCTTCTAGTCATATTCTTTTCCTTGCTGGGAACTCCCATGACAGTGGGGACCGTGATTTACACAGCTATCTGGCAGGGGCTGGGCAACGCCAGACTACCCTTTTATGCTACGACGATGGGCATGTGGCTGATTCGGATTATCGCTGGCTATTTGCTGGGAGTGACTTGTGGCTGGGGGCTGGCTGGAGTTTGGGTCGGCACTCTTTTGGACAATGGCTTCCGCTGGCTGCTTTTAAAAACCTTATATCATAGAAAAATGAGGAAAATGATATGACAACAACGTTTATCTGGGATTTGGACGGCACCTTGCTAGACTCCTACGATGCTATTTTGGCGGGAATTGAGGAAACCTATGCTCATTATGATTTGGACTTCGACAGGGCTAGTATTCACAGCTATATCCTAAAGCACTCTGTCCAGAAGCTCTTGGAGGAAGTGGCGTCTGAGAAAGGTCTGAACGCTGCTGAGATGAATGCCTTTCGTGGAGCAAGCCTAAAGGAGAAGAATGCTCAGGTTCATCTGATGGAAGGGGCGGCAGAGACTCTGGCCTGGGCTGAAGAGCAGGGCATTGCTCAGTTCGTCTATACCCACAAGGGACTCAATGCCCATCATATCCTGCAAGACTTGGGTATCCATGACTATTTTACAGAAATCATCACAACTGCCAACGGCTTTGAGCGCAAGCCCCACCCAGAAGGTGTCGACTATCTGCTTGAGAAATATGGCCTGGACAAGCAGGAAACCTACTATATCGGCGACCGGACGCTGGATGTGGATGTCGCAGTTAACAGTGGCATCCAGAGCATTAACTTCTGTGACTATCGACCGGAAATCAATCAGAAAATAGAGAAGTTGATGGATATACGAAATCTGTTTGAAGAGTAAAAAAGTCCAGCCAGATGAGTGGCTGGGCGCTTATCGCAATGCAAAGAAGGGCAGGAAAGTCCTTTTTTCTTGTTTTAGATTTATAACAGAGTGGAACGAGTCGAGAATATCAAACGTTCCTGCTCTGTTTTACATCATTTAGATGGATGACGTTGTTGCTCTGCTAAAATGACTTCAAAAAGCAGATTTCCAACTAAGTTGAACATCAAACGCGAACGCAGTTTTTCTCGTTTTTTTGGTGCATCGTAAACAAAAATCATGTGATCACTAATTTTTGCTAGTAGATGATTTCCTAAAGTGGTGATTGTGAGAACCGTTGCTCCCTGTTCTTTGGCCTGTAAGATACTGTGGTTGACATCTTTGTTGCTGCCGCCGAGCGAAAAGACGAGAATCACATCTTTTGGTGCCACAATGTCTTTGATGCGATCAATGCTGTGTTGCTCAAAGTAATCATTGGACCAAATATTAATCAGTTTTAATTTCCGATTAAAATCAGTCATGGTCATATAGCTGGAGCCTACTCCGATACAGAAAATCCGTCTGGCTGAGAGAATCTTATCTGCAAAGATCTGAAAGTCTTGTTCAGACAAAATGGACATCGTATGCGCAAATTCGACCTGAATTTGTTCTTTTAGTTGCTCAAAGGAATTGCGCTCTAACTTGGCTTGGTTCTTTTTCAGCTCTTTTGATAAACGCAGATCATAGCGTAATTCATTATAGGTTTGATAGCCTAACTTTTTACAAGCTCGAATTACGGTTGATGAGGAGATGAAGAGTTCGTTTGCAATCATTTTTAATGTGATGGTTTCTACTTCTTCCTGACGCATGAGATAGTCAATGACCTCCTGCTCACTGACAGACAAGCGATCATAGTGTTGCTTTAAGTTATTGAGAAACATAGGGGGCTCCTTCCTAAAACTCGGCCTTGGGGAAGCGTTTTCCTCTTAGTAAAATTTTACCTAAATAGAAAAAATATGAAAGATAGAAATTTCTTTTCAAAAAAGCGTTTTCCAGTTTATTTTTGTTACAATGAAAGCATAAAAATATAAGGAGTAAAAAATATGAAAGAGAAGAATAAATTTATCTCTGTTTTTGAGCAGTTTGGCCGCTCATTCTTACTTCCTGTTTCGGTGCTGCCGGGCGTAGGGATTATCCAAGGTATTGGTACAGCCTTTACCAATGAAAATACTCTCAATATGTTCCCGTTCCTGAATAATGCAGTATTTCAGTTTATCATGAAATTCTTCATTGCGCTTGGTGGTACGGCCTTTAACAACTTGCCTGTTATCTTTGCAGTCGGAGTTGCGGTCGGTCTAACCAAACGGGAAAAAGGTTCGGCAGCCTTGTCTGGTCTGCTAGGCTTTCTTGTTTTGCACAATGTCCTTAATTTCTTGCTGTAAATCAGTGGAAAACTGGTAGATATAGCTGGTATGTCCAGCGTTGAAGCCAAACTAGCTATGTCAAATGCCATGCAGACAAAAGTTTTGGGTATCCAAACCATGGACTTGAGTGTCTTTGGAGGGATTATCGTTGGGGTGGCTGTTTATTTCATTCACAAATGGGCTGTGAAGCAAGAGTTGCCAACCATGATTGGATTCTTCAGCGGACCGCGTTTTGTACCAATTGTCACCATGGTGGCTATGTCCTTTGTATCGATTGCCATCTTCTTTATTTGGCCTACAATTCAAGCGGGGATTAGCACGGTTTCTATTCTTGTTTTAAAATCAGGACCAATTGGAACCTTCTTATATGGATTGATTGAACGGGCGCTCTTACCGTTTGGTCTGCACCACGGACTCAACTGGCCAGTTCGTACGACAGAACTTGGTGGCTCATGGACAATTGGTGGGAACCATGTCGTCGGTACGGTCAATGCTTACCTTGCTTCTTTGGCAGATTCTAGTATCAAGTCTATTGATCCATCAATCACTCGATTCAATGGTGGTAAATTTGTTTACTTCATGTTTGGGCTTTCTGGTGCTGCTTATGCTATGTACAAGACAGCTACTCCAGAAAAACGCAAAGTGGCAGGTTCCCTTCTCTTTGCAGCAGCCGGAACTTCGTTCTTGACCGGTATTACAGAACCAACTGAATTTACTTTCCTTTTTGTCGCACCAATGCTTTACGCTGTGCACGCTATTTTGGCAGGTTCTGCTTTGTTTGTAATGCACATGCTGGGCGCTGGTGTAGCAACTCCTACTGGACATGGTTTCATTAACCTTGTGATTTATGGTGTTCTGCAAGGACCTAAAACGCACTGGTGGCTTGTATTCTTGGTCGGTATCCCTTACTTCTTCCTTTACTATTATGTTTTCAAATTCATGATTCTCAAGTTCAACTTCAAA
Organism: Streptococcus sp. Marseille-P7376; assembly: GCF_902460385.1. NCBI lineage: Bacteria > Bacillati > Bacillota > Bacilli > Lactobacillales > Streptococcaceae > Streptococcus > Streptococcus sp. Marseille-P7376. The sequence continues at coordinate 37,729 of NZ_CABPTS010000006.1, read as the reverse complement.
ACGCCAGGTCGTGAAGATGCAGGCGAAGTGAAATTAGCAAGTAAGCAAGAAGCGCGTGGTAAATATGGCTTGAAGATTCAAAATGTTGGTCAAGCAGAGCCAGAAAAGACGGCACCTGCTCCAGAAAAAAACGAAGGAAAAGAACTTAGCAAGCAAGAAAAAACGCACCAACAAGCTCTTGGCTTGATTGCTGCTCACGGTGGTCCAGAAAATATCGTTGATGTCAATGCCTGTATTACCCGTTTGCGGATTGATGTCAAGGATAAATCATTAGTGGATAAGGATACGATTGTCAACCAATATGAAGCGCTTGGTTTTGCGGAAAATGGCATGCAAATGCAGTCCATCTATGGTGCCTATGCCAATGTCCTCAAAATGGAAATTCAAGATATTCTAGGTTTAGAGGAGTAGACATGACACATAAGATTTTATGTGTAACGGACTTGGACGGAACTTTTGTCAAAAATTCCGTCGATGTTCATCCAGCAGATTTGCAAGCCTATCAAAGGTTGACAGACTACAGTGATTTTGCTATTGCCACTGGCCGTTCCGTCAAGGAAATAAACTATATTGCGCAGCGGAATAAGCTTCATTTGACCTACGCAATTGGTTTCAACGGAGCCATGGTTACTGAGGATGGTCAGGTATTGTTTTCTAAAACTTTGGCTGCGATTGATGTCCAGAATCTACTGGACTATCTAAAAAGAGAAAATCTCGTTTTTGATGCCCTTGATGGTGAGGAAAGAATTGGCAACTTTGACCACGAAGACAAGCGCCGTTTGTGGGATATGCCCATTCTTTGCTTGGAAAATCCCTATGATTTTGTCAGCAATCGGCCGATTTACAAGTTTAACATTCGTCCAGAAGCAGTGGAAACGTCTATCTATGTAAAAGAGTTGAAAGAACATTTTCCTCACTTGGAAGTGTATCAATCAGGGGGGTGCGCATAGAGGTGACTGCTAAAGACGTTTCAAAAGGCAGCGGCTTACAGCTTTTGAAAAAGCATTATCAGCCCATTGTGACATTTGGCGACTCGGGAAATGATGTTTCGATGTTTGAAAAATCCGATATTTCCTATTGTATGGCACATGCCCCAGCCACTGTCCAGGAAGCAGCTTCCTATGTTGTCGACAGCTTTGCAGATGCTGTCAAGCATTTGGAGGGATTGCTGAGCTTATAAAGATTAGAATTTAGAATAAAAAAACAAAAGCAGACTAGAACTGAGCTACGGTCAGTTTTAGCCTGCTTTTTCTTTTAGAGAAGGCGAGAGATATTCCCATTTTTATCTAAAACCAGTACATCTGGCATACTTAGACTGCGCCAGAAGTCATAATCAATGCTGGAGTCAAATGCGCTCAGCAAGATGCAAATCAGATTGCCATGGGAACTGATGATAATTTCTTCGTTTTGATGTTTGCTTTCTAGCTCATGAAGAAGAGCTAAGGCACGCTGTTGAGCTTGTTGGTTGGACTCACCGCCAACAAGTGAGAATGTCGGCTGTGCCCAAAGTTGTATGAGCCACTTTTCAAAGTCTTGGTCCGTAATTACTTGGCTGCTTAGTTTTCGCTCTATTAGACGTCTGTCGGTTTGAATGGAGAGTTTAAGGCTTTGAGCCAAAGGCTCGACAGTTTGAATTGCCCGCTGGTAGGGACTGGAATAAATGGCGGTAATGGATTTGTCTGCTAAAAATTTAAGCTGTGCTAAGGATTCTTGCCCTTTGTCTGATAAAGATCGATTGACTTCGTCAGGCGTATAGCTAGAATGCGCATGGCGGATAAAATAGTAGGTATTGTTCATAGGATGATTATAGCAAAATTTGGATCTCAGGACACTTTTTACCCTTTTCCACACCACCTTTTCTGTCTTTGTCCGCCTTTCGTGTTATAATAAACCTATGGAAAATAAGAATAAGTTATTATTAATCGACGGTTCGTCCGTTGCTTTTCGCGCTTTTTTTGCGCTCTATAATCAAATCGACCGTTTCAAGAGCCCGTCTGGCCTGCATACTAATGCTATTTATGGCTTTCACCTCATGCTCAATCATCTCTTGGAGCGTGTGCAGCCGACCCATATCCTGGTAGCTTTTGATGCTGGCAAGACGACCTTCCGGACCGAGATGTACGCCGACTATAAGGCTGGTCGGGCCAAGACACCGGATGAATTTCGTGAGCAACTTCCCTTTATCCGAGAAATGCTGCAGCACTTGGGCATTCACTACTACGATTTGGCTCAGTACGAGGCTGATGACATCATCGGGACTTTAGACAAGATGGCTGAAAAGACCCCTGTCCCTTACGATGTAATCATTGTCAGTGGAGATAAGGACCTGATTCAGCTGACGGATGACAATACCATGGTGGAGATTTCCAAGAAAGGTGTGGCCGAATTCGAAGAGTTTACCCCAGCCTACCTCATGGAAAAGATGGGCATCACACCCGAGCAGTTCATCGACCTTAAGGCGCTGATGGGGGACAAGTCGGATAATATCCCTGGCGTGACCAAGATTGGCGAGAAGACTGGTCTCAAGCTCCTCTTGGAGTATGGCTCTTTGGAAAATCTCTATGAAAACATTGACCAGCTCAAGGCTTCCAAGATGAAGGAAAATCTGATCAACGACAAGGACAAGGCCTTCTTATCTAAAACCCTAGCCACCATCAATACTCAGGCTCCGATTAAAATCGGGCTGGATGATTTGGTTTACAACGGTCCACAGGTAGAGGCACTGAGCAAGTTCTACGACGAGATGGGCTTCAAGCAGCTCAAGGCTCAGCTAGGAACTGGTCAGGAACCAGTAGAAGTCAAACCAATTGAATTTACCAAAGTGACTGAGGTCACAGAGGATATGCTTGCATCGGAGCAATTTTTCTATTTTGAAATCTTGGGTGACAACTACCACAAGGAAGAGATTGTTGGTCTTGCCTGGGGCGATAACAGTCAGATTTATGTCGGCACCAGAGATTTACTGCAGCAACCTCTCTTTCGGGAATTTTTGGCAAAAACAGCTCTAAAAACCTACGACCTCAAGCGGACCAAGGTACTGCTCAGTCATTACGGCATTGAACTGCCAGCAGCGTCTTTTGATGCGCGTCTAGCCAAATATCTGCTTTCGACGGTCGAGGATAATGAGCTGGCAACCATTGCTCGACTTTACGGTCAAACGATTTTACCGACGGATGATGACGTGTATGGCAAGGGAGCCAAGCGCGCTCTGCCGGAGCAAGAGCTGCTCTTTGAGCATCTAGCTCGTAAGGTCCAAGTACTGCTGGAAACAGAAGAGCCAATGCAAGAACAGCTCCGTTCCCACGACCAGCTGGATTTGTTGCTTGAAATGGAGCAGCCGCTGGCCTTTGTCTTAGCCAAGATGGAGATTGCGGGAATCAAGGTTGAGCGGGAAACCCTGCAAGGTATGCAGGCGGAAAATGAAAAGACGCTGGAAAGTCTGACCCAGGAGATTTATGATCTGGCTGGTCAGGAGTTCAATATCAACTCACCTAAACAGCTGGGAACTATTCTCTTTGAGGATATGGGGCTGCCGCTGGAGTACACCAAAAAGACCAAGACAGGCTACTCGACAGCGGTTGACGTGCTGGAGCGTTTAGCACCGATTGCACCGATTGTGTCTAAGATTCTGGAATACCGTCAAATCAGCAAACTCCAGTCTACTTATATCATCGGCCTACAGGAGGCGATAGTGGCTGACGGTAAGATTCACACTCGCTATGTTCAGGATCTGACTCAGACTGGACGCCTATCCTCGGTTGATCCGAACTTGCAGAATATCCCCGTTCGCTTGGAGCAGGGGCGTCTCATTCGCAAGGCTTTTGTGCCGGAATGGGGAGACAGTGTGCTACTCAGCTCGGATTATTCCCAGATTGAGCTACGGGTGCTGGCTCACATTTCTAAGGACGAGCATTTGATAGCTGCCTTTCGGCATGGAGAAGACATCCACACGGCTACCGCTATGCGGGTCTTTGGTATTGAAAAGGCAGAGGATGTGACACCTAATGACCGCCGTAATGCCAAGGCTGTCAACTTCGGAGTAGTTTATGGAATTTCCGACTTCGGACTGGCTAATAATTTGGGAATTTCCCGCAAGGCTGCAAAGGACTATATTGAGACTTATTTTGAGCGTTTCCCTGGCATCAAGAATTATATGGAAACCATCGTCCGCGAAGCGCGTGATAAGGGCTATGTAGAGACCATTTACCATCGTCGTCGCTCCTTGCCAGACATCAATTCCCGCAACTTTAACATCCGAAATTTTGCGGAGCGCACAGCCATTAACAGCCCCATCCAAGGCTCCGCCGCAGATATTCTCAAAGTCGCTATGATTAATCTGGACCGAGCTCTGACAGAGAAGAATTTCAAGTCTCGCATGCTCTTGCAGGTACACGATGAAATCGTACTGGAAGTGCCAAATGACGAACTAACAGCTGTCCGCCAACTGGTCAAAGAAACCATGGAAGCCGCGATTGAGCTAGCAGTTCCACTAGTGGCTGATGAAAATGCCGGCCAAACTTGGTACGAGGCGAAATAAGATATCAAGGGCGTGAAACACAAAGTGAAAATAGAAAGCTGACACAGCATTCGATGAATGCGAGGAAGCTTATCTTTTTCACACAGTGTTTAGCCCGGATTCAGTTAAGATACAAATATCCAGCTTTATTATGAATGAGGAGGAAACCTATGACTTATCATTTTCAAAATCCTAGCGACGGGATTATCAAGCATTATCTGGAAAACAGCAAGGTGATTGCCGTTGTCGGTCTGTCTGACCGTGAGGAAACAACCAGTAACCGTGTGTCCAAGGAGATGCAAGCGCGGGGCTATCGGATTATCCCGGTAAATCCGCGGGCCGCGGGCAGTCAGATTTTTGGTGAAACAGTTTATGCCAGTCTCAAAGATATTCCTTTCCCAGTGGATCTTGTCGATGTTTACCGTCGTAGCGAGTTTTTGCCAGATGTGGCGCGTGATTTTCTGGAAGCAGACGCCAAGATTTTCTGGGCTCAGTTGGGCTTGGAGAGTGAGGAGGCTGAGCAGATTTTGCGGACAGCCGGTCGGGACGACATTGTCATGGACCGCTGCATTAAGCGCGAGCATACTCGCTTGATTCTAGGCGAATAAGATGGCCAAGTTAGTTATCATTCGTGGAAATTCCGGCTCTGGCAAGTCTAGTTTAGCCAGGAAACTGCAGACTCACTACGGCCGAGGAACTCTCTTGATTGCGCAGGATACGATTAGACGGGATATGCTCAAGGAAAAGGTTGAGCCGGGAAATTTGTCTCTTGACCTGACGGAAACATTGGCACGATTCGGCTACGAACATGATTTGCTGGTTCTGGTAGAAGGGTTTTATGAGACAGACATTTACGGACAGATGCTCGAGCGACTGCGGAATTTGTTTGGTTCTCAAACTCTAGCATATTACTATGATTTGACTTTTGAGGAAACAGCACGTCGCCATCAGACCAGGGGCGAGCGATCTGACTTCTCCCCAGCTGACATGAAGCGCTGGTGGAAAGACCGAGATTTCTTAGGCTGGCAAGAAGAATCGCTCTTTAGGAATGAAGATTCTTTAGAGGTAGCCTTTGAGCGGATTGTTCGGGATTTGAATAGAGAAAAAGGTTGAGATTTGAGCTCAACCTTTTGTAATACAGTAATGAATGGCCAATCAACTCAGCTTTCTCTCTTCCTTCAGTTTTTCATAAAAGAGCACCCGAGCTGTTGTGATGTACGGATAGGCCACGACTCCAGCTATTCCCAGGGTAATACCGATCAGGATATACCAACCGATAAAGCTCAGATCCAGCAAGAAGCGTTTCCACTTATAGCCTTTCATCATGCGTCTGCTTTGCGTAATGATTTGCCAAGGACCTTGGTAAGTGCCTGTACTCAGTTGATCATAAAGGATGAAGTCGGTCTGAGAGTAAGCGTAGTTGGCAATCAGGAATACTGCCGTACCAGCCAAGACGATAAGAGTACCGAGAAACATCATCGGGGCATAGCTGACGATTTGCTCTACCTCAGGACTATCAGTCGTCAATCGGGACAAATCTGAGATTTTTTCATAAATAGCCAGTACCTTGTAACTGCTGAAGACAAGAAAGAAGGAACCAACGAGGCTGATGGAATTCCACAACAAGAGGAGAATGCTCTTAGTCAGCTGTGTGATAAAAATCGGTGAAAAAAGCTCTGCGGAAAACACTCGGCGAATATCAGCAAGACCAACCGTATCGCGTTTTTTTCGGACAACTTCTATCATGCTAAAGCTAGCCGATAAAAAGAGCAGGGCGATGACAAATTCCACGATTTGTGGGAAAATCTGGCGACCAAAAATCACAACAAAGGCCTGATTGACTTCCAACTGGGGAATAATCTCCTCCAGATGACGGTTGGGAGATAGATAGGTAGATAAAATGGTTACCAGAGTTGGAATAGCAAAGAGCGAGAAAATGCCATTGGTTTGATTTCGGATAGTGCGTGCCTGGGCACGGATTTCGCTTAAATTCATACAGACCTCCATTTCATGATTTTTATTATACCACATATCGTGACAGACGAGACTTTTTTTGGTAAAATCATACGGTATCTTATGAGCGCTTGTCGCTTATTTTATAGAAGAAAATAGCTGGGACTGTTTTTCCCAGCATCGGAGGTAAAAATGTCAGATTCACCGATTCAGTATCGTTTGATTAAAAAAGAAAAGCACACAGGTGCTCGCTTGGGAGAGATTATCACACCTCATGGCACCTTTCCAACACCTATGTTTATGCCGGTCGGCACTCAGGCTACGGTCAAGACTCAGTCTCCTGAGGAGCTCAAGCAAATGGGCTCTGGTATCATCTTGGCCAATACCTACCACCTCTGGCTGCGGCCGGGTGATGAGCTGATTGCCCGTGCAGGTGGCCTGCACAAGTTCATGAACTGGGACCAGCCTATTCTGACCGATAGTGGTGGTTTTCAGGTTTATTCTCTAGCTGACAGCCGCAACATCACAGAAGAAGGAGTGACTTTCAAAAACCACCTCAATGGTTCTAAGATGTTCCTGTCGCCAGAAAAAACCATCTCTATTCAGAACAATCTGGGCAGCGACATCATGATGTCCTTTGATGAGTGCCCGCAGTTCTACCAGCCTTATGACTATGTCAAGAAGTCCATCGAGCGGACTAGCCGTTGGGCAGAGCGTGGACTCAAGGCCCACACTCGGCTACACGACCAAGGTCTCTTTGGTATTGTTCAGGGTGCTGGATTTGAAGATTTGCGTCGTCAGTCTGCCCAGGATTTAGTCAGCATGGATTTCCCAGGCTACTCTATCGGAGGTCTGGCTGTCGGAGAGTCTCACGAGGAGATGAATGCGGTGCTGGATTTCACAACGCCCTTGCTGCCTGAAAATAAGCCTCGCTATCTCATGGGAGTTGGAGCGCCAGATAGCTTGATTGACGGTGTTATCCGCGGGGTGGATATGTTTGACTGCGTTCTGCCGACTCGGATTGCCCGAAACGGTACCTGTATGACTAGCGAAGGGCGTCTGGTTGTTAAAAATGCCCAGTTTGAGGAAGATTTTACGCCGCTGGATCACGACTGTGATTGCTACACTTGTACAAACTACACGCGCGCCTATATCCGCCACCTACTCAAGGCTGATGAAACCTTTGGTCTCCGCTTGACCAGCTATCACAACCTCTACTTCTTGGTAAATCTCATGAAGAAGGTTCGTCAAGCTATTATGGATGATAATCTGTTGGAATTCCGCGAAGACTTTGTTGAGCGCTACGGCTACAATCGCTCCAAGAGAAATTTCTAAGAGTCTTCATTGAAAGGAAGAAGTATGCCTGATGACGGAGAATTGTTGGAAAGCTTAGTGGCCGCCTACCTGTCAGATGGTCGAAAGCACGCTCTGTGAATTTTCTCATCAGCCAAACTGGAGAGAACTTTAAAATCGATAAAAGAAGCAATGGACTTGGGAAATAAAATTCCAGGTCTTTTGGTTTTTTGGCCTATTTTTTGGTAAAATAGATTTTATAGCAACGTTGCTAAATGCAGCAATTAACAGAATTTTTGGCTTGCTTGACTCAGCAGTGATCTAGGCTTGCGGGAGTTGGTCGGTCTGCAGCAGTAGTGAAAAGGATGTAGGAGAAATATGCGTATCAAATGGTTTTCAATGGTTCGAGTGACAGGCTTATTGCTGGTTCTCTTGTATCACTTTTTTCAAAAATTATTTCCCGGGGGATTTCTCGGTGTTGATGTCTTTTTCACCTTTTCAGGTTTTCTGATTACAGCGCTCTTGATTGATGAGTTTTCTCAGAGTAAAAAAATAGAGCTTCTAGCCTTCTTTCGCCGGCGTTTTTATCGGATTGTTCCCCCTGTCATTGTCATGGTATTGGTGGTCATGCCCTTTACCTTTTTGATTCGACGGGATTTTGTGTCTGGTATCGGAACGCAGATTGCGGCAGTCATGGGCTTTGTGACCAATTTTTACGAAATGATGACGGGTGGAAGCTACGAGGCTCAGTTTGTTCCACATTTATTTGTACATAACTGGAGTCTGGCTGTAGAGGTTCATTATTATCTACTTTGGGGACTGGCTGTTTGGTTCCTAGCCAAATATTGCAAAACAGCCGGTCAGCTGAGGGGCAGTATCTTTTTGCTGTCTTCGTTGAGCTTGCTGATCAGCTTTCTCAGTATGTTTATTGGCGGTCTTTTAGGACTCAGTTTTTCGGGGCTTTATTTCTCGACCTGGACTCACATTTATCCCTTTTTTGTCGGTAGTATTCTAGCGACCTTGACCGGTATCAAGCAGTCGACAGGCCTGTTAAAGAAAGTGATTCGCTCTTGGTCTTTGCGAGAAGCTTGTCTGGTCTTTGCGGTGGGAGCGGGTCTCTTAGTCGTGATGATGCTTTGGGTCAAGTTTGATTCGCTTTTTACCTATTTATTTGGCTTTCTTTTGGCCAGTTTGTCAGCGGCGGCTATGATATTGGCCACGCGGGTCTTGCATGAGAAAACTCCAAACCTAAAAGAACCGCTGGTTTTAACAGTGATTGCTGATACGAGTTATGGAGTCTATCTTTTCCACTGGCCTTTCTACACAATTTTTTCACAACTGATGGGCAATCTGCCTGCGGTGATGTTAACAAGTCTTCTTTCCCTTGCTTTTGCCGGCCTGTCCTTTTATGTTATTGAGCCAATCATTGCTGGGAAATCCCCTGCTTTTCTCGGTTGGGACTTGCATTTTCCGCAGTTGAAAAAGGTCTTGGCAATCAGTTCGGTAGTCTTGTTTCTCATCAGCCTGTTGGCTATCGGACTCGCTCCGAAGATTGGGGCGTTTGAGATAGATATGCTAGTCAATGGCCTTCATCAGGCAGATACTAAGCTAAATCAGACTAAAAATCTTGCAGAAAAAGGAGAAGCCAGTAAATACAATATTGCAGATGGTGTGACGATTATTGGTGATTCCGTGACCTTGCGGGCTAGCACCCCGCTTAAGGAAGTTCTGCCAGATGCACAAGTCGATGCCCAAGGCAGTCGCAACACAGCTCAGGCTCGTGAAATTCTGAGCAATAATGCTGCAGCTGGCGGCTTGCTCAAGACCGTCGTGGTAGCAACCGGTGTTAATATTGTCTTTAACTACGAAGAAGAACTGAATGAGTTGGTCAAGGCCCTACCGAAGGGACACCGGCTTATTCTGGTAACTCCTTACGATGGTAACTCAGACAAATATGACAATCCTGTCGCCGAAAAGCATGCACAATATGCCAGAGAGTTGGCCAAGAAATATGCTTACGTCACCATTGCCGACTGGAACGCTGCTGCCAAGGAGCATCCAGAAATCTGGGTGGGTAGTGATCATATCCACTTTGGAGAAGATGCAGACACGATTGCTGCGGGTGGTCGGCTCTATGCGCAGCAAATCCAAAAGGCTGTCGCAAAAGCAGCAGATGGACCTGTAAAGCACAAATAAGTTCCTGAGGCATGGGGGCGTCATCCTTGCGGTTAAAAAATCTATACAAGTCCTTTAACTAAGCCAGTAGGAAACAAACTGACTTTAAGAATGGAAGGGTTAGTTTGTCTTCTTACCAAGTAATTCTACCTACTTTTATATCAAGAAAAAATGATTTGTAAAAATCAAGCCTCATGTTAAATGAGACTTGATTTTTTGTGTTTATCGTTACGACTAATAGGGTTTTCAATTTCCACTTTCTTGATTTTCCATAGGATGATAAAAGATCAATAAGAAAAGGGAACGTTTTCAAATAAAAAATTAAAAAAACTTGCTCAAATGTACGTTTGTCAATGATGTGAGACCAAACGAAAGTTATCAAAAAACTTGATATGGTATTCGAGTCTGGGACAAAAAGATTTTCGTTTTAGAAATTCTTTATTATCTACTATAAATTTAATGAAAAAACTGAAATTAAAACGAACAAAGATGGACTTCGAAACTTTGAAAATCCATCTTTGTTCGTTTTTTATACCTTCTACAAGAGTTTTGTCCCAGACTCGTTTTTCTTATTTCGATAGGTGACATCCAGTTTAAAGTTTGCATAGGCAATCGATTGGATTTGTAGAGATAGCGCTCCATCTGTTTGATGAGATCGTCATAGGAATAGAACTGGAGATGTTTGTAGAATCGTTTATTGTCATTGCGATGGCTTCGTTCTACCTTGCCATTGTGTCGAGGTGTTCGAGGTTTGATACACTTATGCTCAATCCCCAACTCCTCACAAAGAAGGTCAAGCGGATGGGCTTGCTTGGTCTCTCTAAAGTGTGTAAATTCAACACCATTATCTGTTTGCAGGATTTTGGGCTGATAACCAAAATGACGAATAGCCAATTTCAAAAATTGAACTGTAGAATGAGAGCTTTGCTCCTTAAAAGGATAGATAAATCGCTCTCTGGAAGCTTCGTCGATGACAGTATACTGATAGAATTTATCAGGGATAGAGCCGGTGTAACAGTGTTTTGGGACATATTTGACATCCATTTGCCACTTCACTCCGATTTCGGTCGGCGTATGGTAGGGTTTTGGTTTGTAGGTTTTTTTCTTTTCTTTAGGAGCTTTGAAGAAGCCTAATTTTCTCAGGATACGAAAGAGGGAGCAAGGATGTCTGTGGTATCCTTTGTTTGTTTTGAGTTTGTAGAAGATTTCAATCAGAGTAGCCTTAGGATTGCGGCGGATACACTGTTTGATCCAATTGATTTCTTCATTGGTGTGACTATTTGGATGAGGGGTCAGAGGGCGATGGGATTTGTCACATAGAGATTCTTTGCTTCCATCAAACCGTTTATTCCAACGCATAAGAGAGGCTTTTGAGATTTTGTATCTCCGACAGATAAAGGCGACAGAGGTACCGTTGCGATAGGTTTTGACAGCGTGATAGCGTGTATCCAAAGTATGTGGCAGGTAGCGGATGTTTTGTGGTATACTATTCATGAGAAGACTCCTTTTTTGATGGTTGTATCAGAACTAATCATATCAAGGTTTCTTCTTTTTTGGTACTCAGGTCTCACATCTATTGTAACGCTACAACCACATACATTTAACTTTTTTGACTTGCTTGTCTTAATTAAATAAACGTGCTACAATATAGTCAGAGTTATATTTATCAAGCTTTCACACTTGTATAAGTATGTAACACAACCAATGATTGAAAGTGTTCAGTGCGTAAGAAAGCGTTAACTTGTTTTAGTTGACTAACAGCATGAGGGGCTCTCGTTTGTTGGGATTTTCTTTTGGACTTCGTTAAATCAGGGTCCTAGAGGGAATAGCATGACTTCCATACATAAATAAATTTCATAAAGAGCTGTTTTATGAAATGTTTTAATATATATATATTAAATTTCGTCCGGAATGTGAAATAAACTTAGAAAAGGAGAGGCAATGAAGAAAAAAGGCAGTATATTTTTAGTTCTGATTCTGCTTATGAACACAATTTTACAAGGAGTGAGTGGTGCTTCTCTTGCCTTCGCACAAGAACAGACCAGCCCGTCTTCTGCTCTAGTAAGTAATCCTGCTGAAACTGCCAAAAAAGAAGACTCGGGAAGTTCTAGTAGTGAAACTCAGAAAAGCACTGTCAACGAGAGTCAGGAAACCCCTAGTAGTTCTAGTCAAGAAAGTAGCAGCTCAACGAGTCAAACAACTTCAGCTACGGCTACATCAGAAGATGATGACGATGCATTACCACCAGGCCCTCCTCCTACACCGACGGCAACAGTTCCAAATGTCACGATAAAGCCAAATACAAAGACAGCTTATCGTACAGATGAACAGATTACCACTTATGTGGATATTGATGGAACTAGTTTAACCTCAGATTTAGAAGGACCTTATCTAGATATTGAAATGCCAACCACTCTATATCCGGGCGGTAAGGTGCTAAACACAGATGCTTATCTAGATAACTTTACGGTTCCGACCGAAGGTATCCCTCTAATCAAAAGCGCAGAAAAAGTAGTGGAAAACGGGAAGACGATTTATCGTATTCGTTTCAATTCCATTACATCAACAACCAAGATTAGCATACCTTATGTTTTTAGCTTTACAGATGGATTAGTTCCAAAAGACTATAAGCTACAACCAAAGGTTACTCTTAAGGATAAGAATGGTACAGTTTTATATACAGGCGATGATAAGGAGTATACTCCAACTTATCCAAATATGAACCTAACAAAGGTAGTTGCTACTAGTAGCGAAGATGGTCAGCTTCTCTACGGAGGGACAGCTAAGATCGGAGATCCGACTAGGATTTCTGAAACAGGCGCAGAGCCTATACCGTTCAGTTTCACCTATCAAGTACAGGCAAATTCAGGTCAGCAGCGAATGATGAAAGAAGTCGTCATCAAGGACAAGCTACCGACTTATATGAATAGTCATGGTCAGTTAGTTACTGCTAAATTTGACCAAGCCCTTAATCCTGATTGGACCTACGATAGTAGTACTGGTACAGCGACCTATACAAAGGAATTCTTAGAAAGTGAATTTGATACGGACTTCCGTCACAATATTGATGTCAGCAAGGCTACATTGTACCTGTCTTTTCCTGATGCTAAGTACAAAGACGGTAACAGCAAACCTAATTTTACAAATCAGGCAGAAATCACTGCAACTCCTTTTAACCCGTCAGCAAATGAAGAATATAAAAATAGTGACGACATAACTTTTAACCTCATTGCAGATGATTTCAGTGGTACAGGGATTCTTTCCAAGAGGACAGAACACCAGACGGTGCAACACGATGTAGCTGGACTTTACGCACAGCGACTAGACTATACAGTCAAGGTAGAAAATAAGCTATCAAAACCCCTTCAAGAGATTACTTTGGTTGAGGACGCCAGCAAGTTTGATTCAAGACTGTATTTCACTAGTGTTGATTCTTTCTTTGAAAGACAAGGCTCAAATAGTAAACCTATCAATGACAAGATGGAAATACGTGCCTATAAGAGCGATGGAACTTATGACACTTTTGCTCCGGGGGATCAAATTAATAAGGATGCACAAGACGAACTAAATACTGCGGCTGAAAAGATCCGAAATGGTGAGTTAACGGAAGCAGCAGTACCGGCGGTTACTCCAAAATATACTAAAATAACCATCCACTTTATTAAGGGCTATGAATTACCAGTTGGAAAGTACATTGATGGTTTCGTCTATATGGCTTTTAAAGACCCTTATCATGTTCCTTATTCTGCTGCAAAGGATATAAAAAATGTGGTCGGCCTTAAAGCTAAAGTGAAAAACTCTCAAAATAAAGATGTTCCAATTAATATATCCGATGAATGGAACAAACAGTTTGTACCATTTGTAGAAAAGATTGGTCTATCAAAGAATACAGATGGACAAACTTCAGGTATTGAGGGAGAATCAGTCTTCTTCCTATTGGGATTGAATTTTGAACAGCTTTCTAAAGCACGCTACCTAAAGAATCCAACGCTTGTTGATCTTCTTCCTAAGGGGGTTAGTATTGCACCAGGTGTAGACAAAACAAACGCGGAAGATATGCTCGAAGCAATCGGGATAGCAAATCTGGACATGATTGATAAATTTTCAGTCATTGAAAACTACAATGGTAGTGGTCGGACAGCAATCAAAATCAAATTAAAATCAGGTCTGGTAAAAGACTTAAATAACGGGACAGGTTATGCTTTCAAACTAAAGGGATTAAAAATCAATAGTGACATTATCCCTAGTAAGGCAGAGACCCCAACTTTCAATAACACGAATGAACTTTATTTCTACCAAGACAATGGTCAACCGTTCCCAGATGCCATTCATTCCGATTCAAACCAGATTGTGGATGACGAAAGAGACATCAATATGAATGGTGACACTAAGGACAAGGTCGTAAAGGCTACTTCAAAGGTTATAGGGAATGTAACAGAAAGTCTGCAGAGTGTTAAGATGATCCGTAGCACAGAACCACTGGTTGAAGGTGGGCATCAATATTATGGTCGAGACTTCAGTAAAGACGGTATTGAAACAGAGTACGGTGGGTTAACTTCCACTTCGGGACATTTCCAATATGACCTGCAAGTGCGAAATTACTACGATCGTGATCTGACAAGAGTAGAAATCTACGATGTTCTTCCTCATGTTGGAGACAGCGATCGAACGACAGCGGGTGGTGCCGAATCTGCCTTTTCAAACACCTTGACAGGCCCAATCACTGTGAAAGTCGGTGATGAAGATAAGACGGCAGATTTTGATATTTACTATCGAACGGATAAATATCCCACCATGAATGCTGACACAGAGGTAAATAGTTCACATTGGACAATGAATCCAGGCGACTACGAAAAAGTAACAGCAATCAAGATTGTTTCTAAACCAACAACGGTCATTCATAAGTACACCATTTTGCATGCAATTCTAAATATGAAAGCTCCGGCTTATGACAAGGATAATAATATTGGTGGCAAGACGGCTGTTAATACTTTCCAAGTAAAATACAATAACGATCCCCGATTTGGTGAATCTAATGTAGTTACCAATAAAGTCAACAAGCGGATTACCATTCCGGTTGAGAAGAAGTGGCGTGACTCTGAAACAACACATTCTAAAATAACGGCACAGCTCTACGCTACTTGGAAGGAAGATGGTGTTGTAAAAGAAGAGCTTAAAGAAGAAAAAGAGCTCTCTGGAAGCAATAACTGGAAAGATACCTTTAGTCCACTACCAGATGAAGAATCTGCCGCTGAATTATTACAAAAAGAAGCAGCAGAGAAGAAAATCACCGACTTTAAGTACGTGGTCAGGGAAAAGGAGATTCCGCCTGAATATGATGTCGATTACAGTGGTGACGCTCAGAATGGCTTTGTCATCACCAACACGAGGTATCCGCCAATCAAGATCCAGAAACTCTGGTATGACAAGGACGGCAATCAGATTACAAATGACCAGCTACCGAAGAAACTAGAGGTTAAGTTGTACCGGACAACGGACGGGCAAACTCAAAATGGAGAGCTTGTTGAGACGATTCAGTTAGAGCGGACTGCAACTGCTCCATATCTCTGGGAATCTACAAAACACTACCCACCTAAGGACAAAACCACCGGTAAGTACTACACCTACTACATTGAAGAGGTTGTTCCAAAGTATTATTTGGAAATCAGTAAGGCGTCTGAAAAGAAAGTAACCTTTACGGATGCAAATATCGGAGAAACAGCAACTTTGACGGTGAAGAACAAGGTGAACCCGACTTATCCAAATACGGGTGGCTCAGGTATCCTACCATATATCTTGATGGGAACTTTAACATTAACATTGGCAGTAATTTTACATTATATGCAAAAAAATAGAAAGGCTTTTTAGGAGGCAACACAATGAAAAACGTAAAACGATATTTCCTCTCGTTTTTAGCAGCTCTTAGTATCGTGCTTTTAGCATTTGGAGCAGATAAAACTTTTGCGACTACGGAAGAAACATATGACATCGTCTTGACTAAGGTTAAAATGGCGAACTTAACTGATTGGCCAAAACAAACTGGTGCAGATGGTACAGAATATACAGGGCAACAGTTAAACATCCAAAATTATTTTGGTGCAGGTTCAGAGACACTACCAGGCGTTTGGTTTGAAGTTCACAAATATGATGACAGCAAGGCGGACAAAGTCGGTGAACTTGTAGCAGGACAAGAAGGACAAACTGATGCAAATGGTCAAATTACCTTTAAGGATTTACCAGCTGGCAAGTATATGATTGTTGAAAACAAAGAAAAATCAGAATTGTCATCGCAAGAACAACTTGCAGAATCTGCTGCGGTTCCAATGGAAATTGAGTTACCAGTCTTTAAGGCTACAGGTGGATGGTACACAACTGGTACTGACGCTGTTCATGTTTATCCAAAGAATACCGTTGACAAACCAAGCATTGATAAAGTTGTAAACGATCATGATAAACACGATACTGCAACTATTGGTGTAAAGAAGACCTTTAAGGTAACTTCTAAAATGCCTAAAGGAATTGCAGATTATAAAGTCTTGACCTTTACCGATAAGATGTCAGCAGGTTTGACTTATAAAGGCAATCTTGTTGTTAAAAAAGGAAATGATGTAGTTCCTACAACTGACTATGAAACAACTGGAACTTCTCCGGTTGATACAAAGGCTGGTACAATAAGTGTTGCTTTTAAAGAAACATTTATTAAGTCTTTGAAAGCTAATGATGTTATCACTATTACCTATGATACTGTTATCAACGAAGATGCAGTTATGGGTGAAGCTAATAAGAATGATGTTAAAGTTACTTACGGTACAAATCCTAATGTGACAAAAGAAGAAAAACCTAGTGAAACTCCTGAACTTCACACAGGTGGTGCTAAGTTTATTAAAAACGATAAAAATAGTACCCCTCTTGCAGGAGCTATCTTTGAATTGCAAGATAAAAATGGTCAATCAATCAAATGGACTGCTGACTTAATCAAAGCGAATAAAGCTGCTATTGACGCTGGGAAGTTCTCTACTAGTGGAACAACAGTTGCAGCGACTAGCTCTACAGTGCAACCAACAGCAGGTCAACCAATCTACTTGCTATCAGCAACTGATGGAACATTTGAAATCAAGGGTCTAGCTTACGGTTCTGCTAATAAAGCGCATGACGCTACTGATGCTGAAACAGTATACCAAATCAAAGAAACGAAAGCACCTCAAGATTACGCTTTATTGCAACAAGTAATTATGTTTACCGTTTCACATGATAGCTATTCAAATGCTAACAAACTTGTTACTGTTGTCAACAACAAGGTAACAATTCCACAAACAGGTGGTATCGGTTCAGCTCTCGTGATTGCAGCCGGTGTCTTGGTTGTTGGTTTAGGTTTCATTGCGAAACGTCGTTCAGCTAAGTAATAAAATGAAGAAGTAAGGACAATCCTTACCTCTTCACTAGGGTATTTAAAACAGTTAAATATCCTAGTGAGGAGTACAAGTACTATGTTTTAGGAGGATACTATGACAAGAAAAAGAATATTGAGTAGTCTGCTATCCATACTTACGGCCATTGTTATTTTGGTAGCTTTGCGGCCATTTACAACCGTCTCATCTCAGGAAAATCAAGCCTCGTCAGATGCAACCTACGATATTGTCTTAACCTTGGTTAAGTTAAAAGATTTGAATGGTTGGCCTAAAGGTGGAGGAAAAGATAGTTATTCTGGACAACCTTTAGACATTGAGAATTATTTTGGTAGTGAGGCCTCAACCATTGATGGCGTTGCCTTTGATATTCACAAGGATAAGGCGGATGGAGAGCTTGTTCAAACAAAGATAACTGAAAATGGTGGTCGTCTCATCTTTAGCGCTTTGAAGGCAGGTAAGTACTATATTGTTGTCAATAAAGAAAAATCAAAGTTAGCAGGAAATCAGACGTTGGGTGATGCGACACCAGTTCCATTAGAAGTGGAATTGCCTGTGACAAAACCCGATGGCAGCTATTTCACGGTAGGAAATGACGCCGTTCATGTCTATCCCAAGCAAGTTTTAAAACAGAGAGAAGACAAGACGAGTTTTAAAGTTCGGAAAGAATGGAAAGGTAAAAAGCTAAACAGTAT
Organism: Streptococcus sp. Marseille-P7376; assembly: GCF_902460385.1. Lineage (NCBI taxonomy): Bacteria > Bacillati > Bacillota > Bacilli > Lactobacillales > Streptococcaceae > Streptococcus > Streptococcus sp. Marseille-P7376. The sequence continues at coordinate 19,691 of NZ_CABPTS010000006.1, read as the reverse complement.
CACTGTTCATCTTAAACAAAATGGGAAAGTCATTGATGAAATTGAGTTGAATGACAGTAATAACTGGGAACATACCTTTATGAACTTGGAAAAAGCAGATGCGACAGGGAAAGACTACACCTACACAGCTGAAGAAGATGTTCCTAACGGCTATACAGCGACTTATAAAAACATGGCAGATAAAACTGGCACTGTGATTACCAATACACTGGTGCCACCGACTACGCCAAGAACACCGATTATCAAAACGGGAACCTTAGCCATTTATTGGTTTTTAGGAATTGCCGTTGTCTTAATCGGACTAGGATATAAGCTTTATAAAAGCGAGAAAAAACACTGATTCATCAGTGTTTTTTTATGATATTCCATAGTCGCTTGGTGAAAAAGAGAAAAATCGCTGTTCCGACAATCACAATCAAATAAGGGGCAAGCCTTTGTAATTTGAAATCAAGTTTGATATGTTGGTTGCTAACAAAGGAAATCAAGGGATTAGCAGATACGTTTTGCTTTTTTTCACTATCTGAAACAACTCTTTTTGCATTGACAAGGAGCCGTTTGTCATAGCTTGGTTCGTTCACACAGGTCATGAGCGTGACCATATCCTCGTTTTCAATCGGTTTGAGTTTTTCGCTTTCGTATTCATCGATGACCTCGCTATCGGTCACTTCGTATTCTAGATTTTTCCCAAGAATGTCGAAATAAATTCTATCTCCCTTTTTGAGGAAGGGGAGGAAGTAGAAAGACATGCCATTATAATTAATTCTATGTCCTGCAATAATCGGTCGCTGTCCTTTTATACCCAAGGGGGCAGATGTTCCGACGAGGGTCGCTACTCCCTTTAGGAGTTTATCATAGTCGGCGTCAAGATAGAGGTCGAAATGTTGTCCTAAAGCAGGAATGCTCATGCGTCCCGCAACTTGATTGGTATCTAGCAGATCTGAGTAGGGCGTTTTTTGCATGGGATCAGTATCTTTTTTTGTTAGGAAAATATCTTGGATAGCTCCGGTGACGGTGGTTTGTTCCACAGCTGCTCGTTGTTTTTGGAATGTTTTTTCGCTAGTCTGCTGATAGGTGCGCTGGGCCTTGGATTGCCAGATGTCCTCTTTAATCATAGATAAAAAAGGAAAGAGGAAGAGCGCAATTCCAATTAACAGGATGCTCAGCCCAAGTAATTGTTTTTTCTTTTTCATGAAAGTGATGTTTCTTTTCCTTTCTTTCTTAACATTTTAAAGAGCAGATAGCCTATGAGTAGGAGGATGAGTCCGGCAGCAAGAAGGATAAACCATTTGTATTGGGCAAAAAAGTCAATCTTTGTTTTTTTCTTCTTTTCAGCTTCGTGGAAAGGAATACGCTTGCCTTGAACGAGTAGGCGATGAGAATTAATCATATAAGGCGTGCAAGTCAAAAGAGTGGCACGATCCTCGCCTTCTTTAACCAGTATTGGTTTGAAATCAGTGGGCTCAACAGTTAAAATCTTATCTACCTGATAAGCCAAGGTTTCCTTGATATTGGTGATGTAAAAGACATCTCCGACCTTTACCTTATCCAAGTCGGTGAAAAGTCTGGCTGTGGGAAGTCCTCTGTGGGCGGTGATGACCGTATGGGTGCTAACTCCACCGACAGGGAGGCTGGTTCCTTCTAAGTGTCCTGCCCCGTTTTGCAAGACATTCTCAGATGACCCTGCCCGAATGGGAATTTTTTGATTGATAGAAGGGATAGTGACATAGCCAATTTTTTCTTGCAGTTGCAACATGCGAGCATATTCGGCTACGCCTTCCTCTTTTTTCCTGCTTGAGAAAGGATCTCCTATTTTTTCTGGGGACAAGGTGCTGTTATAGGCTTTGGCGAGTTCAATACGATTTTCAACATCTTGGTCAACTAATTTACCTTTCTCGTCGTCAAATTGCTTTGTCTCTTGCATAGTCACATATTGGTAATAAATCTGACTGACAAAGGGATAACAGATCATCAAGCAACCCAAAATGGTAAGTATTTTATAGGTTAGTTGTAGCCATTTTTGGTTTTTCTTTTTTCTTGTCATGATAGATCTTTCTATGCTTTTTTCGATTTCCGCTTATTCCAAGCCAAAATAATGAAAATGAGAAATAGAATTGCGAAAACGACTAGATAAAGCGGTGGAATAGAAATATGACTAATCGGACTTTTCACTTTTTCTTCACTTGGTTTGTAAGGGATCCGGTGGCCCCGCACAAGTAAACGGTGCGAATTGATCATATAAGGAGTACAGGTCAGCAAAGTCACGTAGTCTTTGTCAGGTACAATATTTAGAGAGTCAAACTGGGTCGGCTCGATCACCGTTATGGAATCAACCTCGTAGGCAAGTGTTTCAGCGATATTTTGAATGAAAAATTTATCGCCCACCTTCATTTTATCCAAGTCAGTAAAAAGGCGATTGTTGGGCAAACCCGTGTGGGCAGTTAGAACAGTGTGAGTGTTCTGACCGCCAATCGGCAAACTGGTTCCTTCAAGGTGTCCCACCCCTTTTTGTAAAACTTCTTCGCTTGAACCGGCATAGATTGGTAAGTCAACATCAATTTTGGGAATGGAAATTCTACCTATTTTTTCATGAACCGTCAGCATTCGAGCATATTCTGCCTGCCCCTTAGCGTTTTCTTCTTTGGTATAGGGATCTGTTATTGCCAAATTTTGCAAAGAGCGGTTGTAAGCAGTAGCTAGTTTTATTCGTTCCGCCACGTCTTCAGAAGTTAATTTTTGTGCAGACGAGTCAAAGTCCTTAACCTCTTGCTTGGTCTGGTAATTGTAATAAATTTGGCTAATAACAGGGTAGCTGATAATGAGGATACCGACTATAATTGTTAAGTTTGTTAATAAATTAAAAAATTTTTTCATCATATTCCTTTGTTGTTAGCAATTATTTTTGTCGCTAGTAAGACTATTATATTTTTATCTATCTAACCATTATATCATAATTGGCAGCTATATTTGCTGATTCGTTCCTAAAAAAATCCTAGCCCCAATTTCTGCCTCCTTTTTCAAAAAATGCTATACTGGTCATAAGGAAATAAGTGAGGTATTTTATGTACGAATTTCAAAATCCTAGTGATTACATGATTCAGACCTATTTGGAGACGAGTAAAGTGATTGCAGTAGTCGGACTTTTTGACCGCGAGGAAACGACTAGCAATCGTATTTCAAAGATCATGCAGGAGCTGGGTTATCAGATCATTCCAGTCAATCCCAAGTTAGCGGGTCAAAAGATTTTAGGCGAGACGGCTTATGCGCGTTTGCAGGATATTCCTATTTCCGTGGATATTGTCAATGTCTTTCGGCGGAGCGAATTTTTGCCGGATGTGGCGCGTGATTTTATTGAGACGGATGCCAATATTTTTTGGGCGCAGCTGGGACTTCAAAGTCAAGAAGCGGAAGAAATTTTGCGGGCGGCAGGTCGCAATCATATCGTCATGAACCGTTGTATCAAGCGCGAGTACAATCGTTTGGTGAAGGAGATTGACTAATGGCGCAACTAGTCATCATTCGGGGTAATTCCGGCTCTGGGAAAACCAGCCTAGCTAAAAAATTACAAAATCATTTTGGTCGTGGGACGCTTGTGATTTCACAAGACCTTGTCCGGCGTGAGATGCTCAAGGAAAAGGTGGAACCAGATAACTTATCTATTTTTCTAACAGAAACGATTGCTCATTATGGTCATGAGCATGATTTGCTGGTAATTGTTGAAGGTTTTTATGAAACGGATATTTATGGTGACATGCTGGAGCGCTTGCGGCAGCTTTTTGATAACAAGGTTTTCGCTTATTACTACGATTTGACTTTTAAAGAAACAGTTCGTCGACATGCGACACGTTCAAAAGTAGCTGAATTTAGTCCTGCTGATATGAAGTGTTGGTGGCTTGACAAAGACGTTCTCGGTTGGCAAGAGGAAATCCTTTTTACAGGTGATGTGACTGAGAACTATTTTGTCTCAGACTCTTTTTCTTTAAATTACCAATTTTTTAAGAAAAATTAAAAAATCTTCCCAAATCCCTTGCAATGTTGCCGCGCGTGTGGTATCATACTATGGTGCTGTGTAAAACAGTCTTTAGCTTTGATGCAAGAGGTTGCGACACGCTCGGTTGCATTGCCACGCAACCACCTGTCGGTTTTCTTGTGGAGCTAGCCTATTATCTTAAATAGACGAAAAGGAGAAAAAAGATGGCAAACAAAAAAATCCGCATCCGTTTGAAAGCTTACGAACATCGTACACTTGATACAGCGGCTGCAAAAATCGTAGAAACTGCCGCACGTACAGGTGCTGAAGTTGCGGGCCCAATCCCACTTCCAACTGAGCGTAGCCTCTACACAATCATTCGTGCGACTCACAAATACAAAGATTCTCGCGAACAATTTGAAATGCGTACTCACAAACGCTTGATCGACATCATCAACCCAACTCAAAAAACAGTTGACGCTTTGATGAAATTGGATCTTCCAAGTGGTGTGAACGTAGAAATCAAACTTTAATCCAAAGCTTGATATCTTGAGCATGAAAAACGCTCGTTAAAAACTTTTTAAACAAAATTTTAGAAAAGGAAACATTTTCTCATGACAAAAGGAATCTTAGGGAAAAAAGTGGGAATGACTCAAATCTTCACTGAAGCTGGCGAATTAATCCCTGTAACTGTTGTTGAAGCAACTCCAAACGTGGTTCTTCAAGTTAAAACAGTTGAAACAGACGGTTACAACGCAGTTCAAGTTGGTTTCGATGACCTTCGTGATGTATTGAGCAACAAACCTGCCAAAGGCCATGTAGCGAAAGCTAACACAGCTCCTAAGCGCTTCATTCGTGAATTCAAAAACATTGAAGGCTTGGAAGTTGGAGCAGAAATCACTGTCGATACATTCGAAGCTGGTGATGTTGTTGATGTAACAGGAACTTCAAAAGGTAAAGGTTTCCAAGGTGTTATCAAGCGTCACGGCCAATCTCGCGGCCCAATGGCTCACGGTTCACGCTACCACCGTCGTCCTGGTTCAATGGGACCAGTTGCGCCAAACCGCGTTTTCAAAAACAAACGCTTGGCTGGACGTATGGGTGGCAACCGCGTAACGATTCAAAACCTTGAAATCGTACAGGTTGTTCCAGAGAAGAACGTTATCCTGATTAAAGGTAACGTACCAGGTGCTAAGAAATCTCTTATCACTATCAAGTCAGCAGTTAAAGCTGGTAAATAATAAAGAAAGGGGTAATCAGTCACAATGGCAAACGTAAAATTATTTGACCAAACTGGTAAAGAAGCTGGTGAAGTAGTTCTTAATGACGCAATCTTTGGTATTGAGCCAAACGAAGCTGTTGTCTTTGACGTTATCGTCAGCCAACGTGCTAGTCTTCGTCAAGGAACTCACGCTGTTAAAAATCGTTCTGCAGTATCAGGCGGCGGACGCAAACCATGGCGTCAAAAAGGAACTGGACGTGCGCGTCAAGGTTCTATCCGCTCTCCACAATGGCGTGGTGGTGGTATCGTCTTCGGTCCAACTCCTCGTTCATATGCTTACAAACTTCCACGTAAAGTTCGTAGATTGGCACTTAAATCAGTTTACTCTGAAAAAGTTGCTGAAAACAAATTCGTAGCTGTAGACAGCCTTTCATTTACAGCTCCAAAAACTGCTGAGTTTGCAAAAGTGCTTGCAGCATTGAGCATCGACACAAAAGTACTTGTTGTTCTTGAAGAAGGAAATGAATTTGCTGCACTTTCAGCACGCAACCTTCCAAACGTTAAAGTTACAACAGCAACATCTGCAAGTGTTCTTGACATCGCAAACAGCGACAAACTTCTTGTTACTCAAGCAGCTATCTCTAAAATCGAGGAGGTTCTTGCATAATGAATTTGTATGACGTTATCAAAAAACCTGTGATCACTGAAAGCTCAATGGCTCAGCTTGAAGCAGGCAAATACGTATTTGAAGTAGACACTCGCGCTCACAAACTTTTGATCAAGCAAGCTGTTGAAGCTGCTTTTGAAGGAGTTAAAGTTGCTAATGTCAACACTATCAACGTAAAACCTAAAGCTAAACGCGTTGGACGTTACACTGGTTTTACTAACAAAACTAAAAAAGCTATCATCACTCTGACAGCAGATTCAAAAGCAATCGAGTTGTTCGGAGCTGTTGAAGCAGAATAATCTAAGGAGGAAATATCGTGGGAATTCGTGTTTATAAACCAACAACAAACGGTCGCCGTAATATGACTTCTTTGGATTTCGCTGAAATCACTACTAGCACTCCAGAAAAATCTTTGCTCGTTTCACTTAAGAACAAAGCTGGTCGTAACAACAACGGACGCATCACTGTTCGTCACCAAGGTGGTGGCCACAAACGTCACTACCGTTTGATTGACTTCAAACGTAACAAAGATGCTGTTGAAGCAGTAGTTAAAACTATCGAGTACGATCCAAACCGTTCAGCAAATATCGCTTTGGTTCACTATACTGATGGTGTGAAGGCATACATCATCGCTCCTAAAGGTCTTGAAGTTGGTCAACGTATCGTTTCAGGTCCGGAAGCTGATATCAAAGTAGGTAACGCACTGCCACTTGCTAACATCCCAGTTGGTACTTTGGTTCACAACATTGAGTTGAAACCAGGTCGCGGTGGTGAGTTGGTCCGTGCTGCTGGAGCTTCTGCTCAAGTATTGGGTCAAGAAGGCAAATACACTCTTGTTCGTCTTCAATCAGGCGAAGTTCGTATGATTCTTGGTACTTGCCGTGCTACAGTTGGTGTTGTCGGAAATGAACAACATGGCTTGGTGAACCTTGGTAAAGCAGGACGTAGCCGTTGGAAAGGTATCCGTCCAACAGTTCGCGGTTCTGTAATGAACCCTAACGATCACCCACACGGTGGTGGTGAAGGTAAAGCACCAGTTGGTCGTAAAGCACCATCTACTCCATGGGGCAAACCTGCTCTTGGTCTTAAAACTCGTAACAAGAAAGCGAAATCTGACAAACTTATCGTTCGTCGTCGCAACGAGAAATAATCTAAAACAATCTATCCGCCAGCTCGGTAGCGCTGCTTAGCAGCGCAGGCCGCTGTGGTACTTATTTTAAAGGAGAAAATATAAAAATGGGACGCAGTCTTAAAAAAGGACCTTTCGTCGATGAGCATTTGATGAAAAAAGTTGAAGCTCAAGCTAACGACGAAAAGAAAAAAGTTATCAAAACTTGGTCACGTCGTTCAACGATCTTCCCAAGTTTCATCGGTTACACAATCGCAGTCTATGACGGACGTAAACACGTACCTGTTTACATCCAAGAAGACATGGTAGGTCACAAGCTTGGTGAATTTGCACCAACTCGTACTTACAAAGGTCACGCTGCAGACGACAAGAAAACACGTAGAAAATAAGGAGAACATAAATGGCAGAAATTACTTCAGCTAAAGCAATGGCTCGTACAGTGCGTGTTTCACCTCGTAAAACTCGTCTAGTTCTTGACAACATCCGTGGTAAAAACGTCGCTGACGCAATCGCAATCTTAAAATTCACTCCAAACAAAGCTGCTGGTATTATCGAAAAAGTATTGAATTCTGCAATCGCTAATGCTGAAAATAACTTTGGTTTGGAAAAAGCTAACTTGGTAGTATCTGAAGCTTTCGCAAACGAAGGACCAACTATGAAACGTTTCCGTCCGCGCGCTAAAGGTTCAGCTTCACCAATCAACAAACGCACAAGCCACATCACTGTGGTCGTTGCAGAAAAATAAGGAGGTAACATCGTGGGTCAAAAAGTACATCCAATTGGTATGCGTGTCGGCATCATCCGTGATTGGGATGCCAAATGGTATGCTGAAAAAGAATACGCGGATTACCTTCATGAAGATCTTGCAATCCGTAAATTCGTTCAAAAAGAATTGGCTGACGCAGCTGTTTCAACTATCGAAATCGAACGCGCAGTAAACAAAGTTAACGTTTCACTTCATACTGCTAAACCAGGTATGGTTATCGGTAAAGGTGGTGCAAACGTTGATGCACTTCGTGCGAAACTTAATAAATTGACTGGTAAACAAGTCCACATCAACATTATCGAGATCAAATCACCGGATTTGGATGCTCACCTTGTTGGTGAAGGAATTGCTCGTCAATTGGAGCAACGTGTTGCTTTCCGTCGTGCTCAAAAACAAGCAATCCAACGTACAATGCGTGCGGGAGCTAAAGGAATCAAAACTCAAGTATCAGGTCGTTTGAACGGTGCAGATATCGCTCGTAGCGAAGGATACTCTGAGGGAACTGTTCCACTTCACACCCTTCGTGCGGATATCGATTACGCTTGGGAAGAAGCTGATACTACTTACGGTAAACTTGGTGTTAAAGTATGGATCTACCGTGGAGAAGTTCTTCCAGCTCGTAAAAACACTAAAGGAGGTAAATAACCAATGTTAGTACCTAAACGTGTTAAACACCGTCGCGAATTCCGCGGAAAAATGCGTGGTGAAGCTAAAGGTGGTAAAGAAGTAACATTTGGAGAATATGGTCTTCAAGCAACTACTAGCCACTGGATCACTAACCGTCAAATCGAAGCTGCCCGTATCGCTATGACTCGTTACATGAAACGTGGTGGTAAAGTTTGGATCAAAATCTTCCCACACAAATCATACACTGCAAAAGCAATCGGTGTACGGATGGGATCTGGTAAAGGGGCTCCAGAAGGTTGGGTAGCACCAGTTAAACGTGGCAAAGTGATGTTTGAAGTCGCTGGCGTATCAGAAGAAATCGCTCGTGAAGCTCTTCGTCTTGCAAGCCACAAATTACCAGTTAAATGTAAATTCGTAAAGCGTGAAGCAGAATAAGGAGAAGGCATGAAACTTAAAGAAATTCAAGATTTTGTTAAAGAACTTCGTGGTCTTTCTCAAGAAGAACTCGCGAAGCGTGAAAATGAATTGAAGAAAGAATTGTTTGACCTTCGTTTCCAAGCCGCTACTGGTCAGTTGGAGCAGACAGCGCGTTTGAAAGAAGTGAAAAAACAAATCGCACGTATCAAAACTGTTCAATCAGAAGTTAAATAATAGACTTGGGAAAGGAGAAATTCTAAAATGGAACGTAATCAACGTAAAACTCTTGTCGGACGCGTCGTTTCTGACAAGATGGATAAGACAATCACAGTTGTAGTTGAAACAAAACGTAACCACCCAGTCTATGGTAAGCGTATTAACTACTCTAAGAAGTACAAAGCACATGATGAAAACAATGTTGCCAAAGAAGGTGATATCGTTCGTATCATGGAAACTCGTCCGCTTTCAGCTACAAAACGCTTCCGTCTTGTAGAAGTTGTTGAAGAAGCGGTTATCATCTAATCAAACCAGAAAGGAGAAAACTTAAATGATTCAAACAGAAACTCGTTTGAAAGTTGCTGACAACAGCGGTGCTCGCGAAATCCTGACAATCAAAGTTCTTGGTGGTTCAGGACGTAAATTCGCCAACATCGGTGATGTCATCGTTGCATCTGTAAAACAAGCTACTCCTGGTGGTGCGGTTAAAAAAGGTGACGTTGTAAAAGCGGTTATCGTTCGTACTAAATCAGGTGCTCGTCGTAAAGATGGCTCATACATCAAATTTGACGAAAACGCTGCAGTCATCATCCGTGAAGACAAAACTCCTCGCGGAACTCGTATCTTCGGCCCAGTTGCTCGTGAATTGCGTGACGGCGGCTTCATGAAGATCGTATCTTTGGCTCCAGAAGTACTTTAATCAAAAAAATCAAACAAGTCCCCTGGAAGATTTTCAGGGTGCCCTCATGGGCGTAAGAAATTAAAGGAGAAACCTAAGAATGTTTGTAAAAAAAGGCGACAAAGTTCGCGTAATTGCTGGTAAGGACAAGGGTGTTGAAGCGCTTGTTGTTGCAGCTCTTCCAAAAGTAAACAAAGTTGTTGTTGAAGGTGTTAACCTTGTTAAGAAACACCAAAAACCAAATAGCGAAAACCCTCAAGGTGCTATCGTTGAAAAAGAAGCGCCAATCCATGTGTCAAACGTTCAAGTTCTTGACAAAAATGGTGTTGCGGGACGCGTTGGTTACAAATTTGTAGATGGCAAAAAAGTTCGCTACAATAAAAAATCAGGCGAAGTGCTTGACTAATCACGAAGGAAAGGAGAAGTATAATGGCAAATCGTTTAAAAGAAAAATATCTTAAAGAAGTAGTTCCTGCTCTGACTGAAAAGTTCAACTACTCATCTGTTATGGCTGTGCCAAAAGTGGATAAAATCGTTTTGAACATGGGTGTCGGTGACGCTGTATCAAACGCTAAAAACCTTGAAAAAGCTGCTGAAGAGCTTGCTCTTATCTCAGGTCAAAAACCACTGATCACTAAAGCTAAAAAATCAATCGCCGGCTTCCGTCTTCGTGAAGGTGTAGCGATCGGTGCGAAAGTAACCCTTCGTGGCGAACGTATGTATGAATTCTTGGATAAATTGGTTACTGTATCACTTCCACGTGTGCGTGACTTCCACGGTGTTCCAACAAAATCATTTGATGGACGCGGAAATTACACACTTGGTGTGAAAGAACAGTTGATCTTCCCAGAAATCAACTTTGATGACGTTGATAAGACTCGTGGTCTTGATATCGTTATCGTAACAACTGCTAACACTGACGAAGAGTCACGCGAATTGCTTAAAGGCCTTGGAATGCCTTTTGCAAAATAATATAGGAGGTAAAACAAATGGCTAAAAAATCAATGATTGCTAAGAACAAACGCCCAGCGAAGTTCTCTACGCAAGCTTACACTCGTTGCGAAAAATGTGGCCGTCCACATTCAGTATACCGCAAATTTAAATTGTGCCGTGTTTGCTTCCGTGAATTAGCATACAAAGGACAAATTCCTGGCGTTACCAAAGCATCTTGGTAATTTAAGATATCAAGGGCGTCAAAACTCTAAGTGAAAATAGGAAAATTGTTGAAGACTCCATGAGTCAAAACGATTTTATCTTTTTCACACAGAGTTTAGCCCGAGTTCAGTTTGGCTTTCCAATTTGAACACGAGCTACAGCTTCGACAAAAAAGATCGATTTGCTTTAGAGCATCGCTCCTGCATCAAATTGCCTATTTTTGCTCGCGCTGTTACGCTCTTTGTATCATGTATTAACTAGCAAGTGCGACTTGCAAACTACTAGTAAGAGGAGAAATATAAAATGGTTATGACTGACCCAATTGCAGACTTTTTGACTCGTATCCGTAACGCTAACCAAGCGAACCACGAAGTACTTGAAGTGCCTGCATCAAATATCAAAAAAGGGATTGCTGAAATCCTGAAGCGTGAAGGTTTTGTAAAAAACGTTGAAATCATCGAAGATGACAAACAAGGTATCATCCGTGTATTCCTTAAATATGGACAAAACGGTGAAAAAGTTATCACTGGTTTGAAACGCGTTTCAAAACCAGGTCTGCGTGTTTACAAGAAACGCGAAGATCTTCCAAAAGTCTTGAACGGACTTGGAATTGCTATCCTTTCAACATCTGAAGGTTTGCTGACTGATAAAGAAGCACGCCAAAAGAACGTTGGTGGAGAAGTTATCGCTTACGTTTGGTAAAATTAAGATACAAAGCTCGTAAAGAACAAAGCAAAATTAGGAGGTTGGAGCAGTTTGTTTACAAACCAGCCAATTCATCTATTTTGCACAATTCTTAGAGCATGTTCAATTTAGCTATTGAACACAATAAGTATCTTTAACCCCGTGAAAACTGGTCGCTTGCGGCCTGACAATCTAACAGGAGAAAATATACATGTCACGTATTGGTAATAAAGTTATCGTGTTGCCTGCTGGTGTTGAACTCACTAACAATGACAACGTTGTAACTCTAAAAGGACCTAAAGGAGAACTGACTCGTGAGTTCTCAAAAGATATTGAAATCCGTGTGGAAGGAACTGAAGTAACTCTTCACCGTCCAAACGATTCAAAAGAAATGAAAACGATCCACGGAACAACTCGTGCCCTTCTTAACAACATGGTTGTTGGTGTATCAGAAGGATTCAAGAAAGAACTTGAAATGCGCGGGGTTGGTTACCGTGCTCAACTTCAAGGTAGCAAACTTGTACTTTCAGTTGGTAAATCTCATCCAGACGAAGTAGAAGCTCCTGAAGGAATTACTTTTGAACTTCCAAACCCAACGACTATCGTTATCAGCGGAATTTCAAAAGAAGCGGTTGGACAAACAGCTGCTTATGTACGTAGCCTTCGCGCACCAGAACCATATAAAGGTAAAGGTATCCGTTACGTTGGTGAATTCGTTCGCCGTAAAGAAGGTAAAACTGGTAAATAATATTGATTGGCTGATTTTCTCAGCCGGCCAATATATTTTCCGATTTTGTGCTGAGGCACGTCAATAATAATAAGAGGTGAAAATTGTGATTACGAAACCAGATAAAAATAAAGTCCGCCAAAAGCGCCATCGTCGCGTTCGCGGAAAACTCTCTGGAACTGCTGATCGCCCACGTTTGAACGTATTCCGTTCTAATACAGGCATCTACGCTCAAGTGATTGATGACGTAGCGGGTGTAACGCTCGCAAGCGCTTCAACTCTTGACAAAGAAGTTTCAAAAGGAACTAAAACTGAACAAGCCGTTGTTGTAGGTAAACTCGTTGCAGAACGTGCAGTTGCTAAAGGTATTTCTGAAGTGGTGTTTGACCGCGGTGGATATCTCTATCACGGACGTGTAAAAGCTTTGGCTGATGCAGCTCGTGAAAACGGATTGAAATTCTAATAGGGAGGACACTAGAAAATGGCATTTAAAGACAATGCAGTTGAACTTGAAGAACGCTTAGTTGCTGTCAACCGTGTTACTAAAGTTGTTAAAGGTGGACGTCGTCTTCGTTTTGCAGCTCTTGTAGTAGTTGGTGATCGCAACGGTCGTGTTGGTTTCGGTACTGGTAAAGCTCAAGAAGTACCAGAAGCTATCCGTAAAGCAGTTGAAGATGCGAAGAAAAACTTGATCGAAGTTCCAATGGTTGGTACAACTATTCCTCACGAAGTTCTTTCAGAATTTGGTGGAGCGAAAGTATTGCTTAAGCCAGCTGTTGAAGGTTCTGGAGTTGCTGCTGGTGGTGCTGTTCGTGCCGTCATCGAATTGGCAGGTGTGGCAGATATTACATCTAAATCACTTGGTTCAAACACTCCAGTCAACATCGTTCGCGCAACTGTTGAAGGTTTGAAACAACTTAAACGCGCTGAAGAAGTTGCTGCCCTTCGTGGTATTTCAGTTTCTGACTTGGCTTAAGAAAGGGGAACTCATGGCTCAAATTAAAATTACTTTGACTAAGTCTCCAATCGGACGCATTCCGTCACAACGTAAAACTGTTGTAGCACTTGGACTTGGCAAATTGAACAGCTCAGTTATCAAAGAAGATAACGCAGCGGTACGCGGTATGATTACTGCTGTATCTCACTTGGTAACTGTTGAAGAAGTTAAGTAAGCTGGTTAGCTGAATAACTTTTATTAAGATACATTAGGGGATTTGAGAACTTTCTCAGCCCCTAAAACTAAATATATGTATAGGCGAGTTTATATAGGAGACACCTTTTCTCCTATATGAGCGCTAGCATTTTACAAAAGAGGAGAAATAATATAATGAAACTTCATGAATTACAACCTGCTGCAGGTTCACGTAAAGTTCGCAACCGTGTAGGTCGCGGTACATCATCAGGTAACGGTAAAACATCTGGCCGCGGTCAAAAAGGTCAAAAAGCTCGTAGCGGTGGCGGTGTTCGTCTTGGTTTTGAAGGTGGACAAACTCCTTTGTTCCGTCGTGTACCAAAACGTGGTTTCTTGAACGTAAACCGCAAGGAATATGCGATTGTTAACCTTGACCAATTAAATGTTTTTGAAGATGGTGCAGAAGTAACTCCAGTGGTTCTCATCGAAGCAGGTATTGTAAAAGCTGAAAAATCTGGTGTTAAGATTCTTGGCAACGGAGAATTGACTAAGAAGTTGACTGTTAAAGCAGCTAAATTCTCTAAATCAGCTGAAGAAGCTATCACTGCTAAAGGTGGTTCAGTCGAAGTCATCTAAGAGAGGTGACCTATGTTTTTCAAGCTATTAAAAGACGCATTTAAAATAAAACAAGTACGGTCTAAGATTTTGTTCACCATTTTCATCATCTTAGTATTCCGTATTGGTACAACCATAACCGTCCCAGGAATTAATGCTAAAGCTTTGAACAGTCTGAGCGATTTGCCTTTCTTAAATATGCTTAGCTTGGTTTCTGGGAATGCGATGAGAAATTTCTCTGTTTTCGCACTCGGTGTTAGTCCGTACATCACAGCTTCAATTGTGGTGCAACTCTTGCAAATGGACTTGCTTCCAAAATTTGTGGAGTGGGGCAAGCAAGGAGAAGTGGGACGGAGAAAGCTTAATCAGGCAACCCGCTATATCTCTTTAATCTTGGCTTTTGTTCAATCTATTGGGATAACCGCCGGATTTGCAACCTTATCACGGACCAAGTTGGTAGCAACACCAAACTGGCAAACCTATCTCTTAATTGGGGCACTGCTTACGACAGGGTCAATGATTGTGACCTGGCTTGGTGAGCAAATTACCGATAAGGGTTATGGGAACGGTGTATCCATGATTATCTTTGCAGGGATTGTGTCAGGAATTCCTGGCATGATTAAGGGAATCTATGAAGATTATTTTGTCAATGTTCCAAGTGAACGGCTGACTTCATCATCGATTTTTGTAGGGATTTTGATTGTTGCAGTTTTGATTATTATCTACTTTACAACATTTGTGCAGCAAGCTGAATACAAGATCCCGATTCAATATACAAAAATTGCAAAAGGGGCACCATCCAGTTCTTACTTACCATTGAAAGTCAATCCTGCTGGAGTGATTCCGGTTATCTTTGCAAGTTCGATTACAGCTGCTCCGGCAGCCATCTTCCAATTTGTAAGTGCCATGGGTTATGATGCTGGTTGGGTTCGGACAGCCCAGTCGCTTCTTGCGACTACTACCATCAGTGGTATGTTTATGTATGCTCTCTTAATTATTCTCTTTACGTTCTTTTATACATTTGTACAGATTAATCCTGAAAAGACAGCAGAGAATTTGCAAAAGAGCGGAGCATACATTCCAGGTGTTCGGCCGGGTAAAGGGACTGAAGATTATATGTCTAAGCTGCTTCGCCGGTTGGCAACAGTTGGCTCCCTCTTCCTAGGATTTGTAACGATTATTCCAATCTTAGCAAAAGACCTTTTCGGCCTGACCGATGCGGTTGCTCTTGGAGGAACTAGTCTTCTCATCATCATTTCAACTGGTATTGAAGGAATGAAACAGTTGGAAGGCTATCTTCTGAAGCGGAAGTATGTCGGATTTATGGATACTACAACAGAATAGAAACAGGTTGACCTAGTCAACCTTCTATTTTGTTTTTAAAAAAGTTTATTAAGTGGTTTAATAGATTGCTTTAAAAACAAAAAAAGGAGACAGATCATGAATCTTTTGATTATGGGCTTGCCAGGGGCAGGCAAGGGAACGCAAGCAGCCAAAATTGTAGAACAATTCCATGTTGCGCATATTTCAACAGGAGATATGTTCCGTGCTGCTATGGCTAATGAAACAGAAATGGGTGTATTGGCGAAATCCTACATTTCTAAAGGCGAGTTGGTGCCAGATGAAGTGACAAACGGAATCGTGAAAGAGCGCTTGGCACAAGATGATATTAAAGAAACTGGTTTCTTGTTGGATGGTTATCCACGGACAATTGATCAAGCTCATGCTTTGGATCAAATCCTTGCTGAGCTCGGTATTCAGTTGGAAGGTGTGATCAATATCGAAGTGAATCCAGATAGCTTGCTAGAACGTTTGAGCGGTCGGATTATCCACCGCGAAACAGGGGAAACTTTCCATAAAGTATTCAATCCACCGGTGGATTACAAAGAAGAAGACTATTACCAACGTGAAGACGACAAACCTGAAACCGTGAAACGTCGTTTGGATGTCAACATTGCTCAAGGTCAACCAATTATTGATCATTACCGTGCCCAAGGACTGGTCCACGATATTCAGGGGAATCAAGAGATTGAAGCTGTTTTCTCAGATATCGAAAAAGTCTTGTCAAATTTGAAATAAAGCGTTTTTCCTGCTTGCAATATTTGACAAGTAGTGATACAATGAGTTAGTCTGACTTATAATTGTTACCTCTGTGCTCAGAGGAATCTATCGAAATTTAGGGAGGTGCTTTTGCGTGGCAAAAGACGATGTGATTGAAGTTGAAGGCAAGGTAGTCGATACTATGCCGAACGCAATGTTTACGGTTGAACTTGAAAATGGACATCAGATTTTAGCAACAGTTTCTGGTAAAATTCGTAAAAACTATATTCGTATTTTAGCGGGAGATCGTGTTACTGTGGAGATGAGTCCTTATGATTTGACACGTGGACGGATCACTTACCGCTTTAAATAATCGAAAAACTTGGAGGGATAAGAAATGAAAGTAAGACCATCGGTCAAACCAATTTGCGAATACTGCAAAGTTATTCGTCGTAATGGTCGTGTTATGGTAATTTGCCCAGCAAATCCAAAACACAAACAACGTCAAGGATAAGATAGAAAGGAGAAAAAATGGCTCGTATTGCTGGAGTTGACATTCCAAATGACAAACGTGTAGTTGTTTCACTTACTTATGTGTACGGTATCGGACTTCCAACTTCTAAGAAAATTTTGGCGGCTGCTGGAATCTCAGAAGACATCCGTGTCAAAGATCTGACATCTGATCAGGAAGACGCAATCCGTCGTGAAGTGGATGCAATCAAGGTTGAAGGTGACCTTCGTCGTGAAGTAAACCTGAACATCAAGCGTTTGATGGAAATCGGTTCATACCGTGGTATCCGTCACCGTCGTGGACTTCCTGTCCGTGGACAAAACACTAAGAACAATGCTCGTACTCGTAAAGGGAAAGCCGTTGCGATTGCAGGTAAGAAAAAATAATATAAGGAGGTAAAAAGTCTTGGCTAAACCAACACGTAAACGTCGTGTGAAAAAGAATATCGAATCTGGTATTGCTCATATTCACGCTACATTTAATAACACTATTGTTATGATTACTGATGTGCATGGTAATGCAATTTCTTGGTCATCAGCTGGTGCTCTTGGTTTCAAAGGTTCTCGTAAATCTACACCATTTGCTGCCCAAATGGCTTCTGAAGCTGCTGCTAAATCTGCACAAGAACACGGTCTTAAATCAGTTGAAGTTACTGTTAAGGGTCCAGGTTCTGGTCGTGAGTCAGCTATTCGTGCTCTTGCTGCCGCTGGTCTTGAAGTAACAGCAATTCGTGATGTGACTCCTGTACCACACAATGGTGCTCGTCCTCCAAAACGTCGCCGTGTATAATCACAAACAATTACACTGCTTTTCGTTTAAGAGGGAGTATAATAAATGATTGAGTTTGAAAAACCAAATATAACAAAAATTGATGAAAATAAAAATTATGGCAAGTTTGTAGTAGAGCCGTTAGAACGCGGTTATGGTACAACACTTGGAAATTCTCTTCGTCGTGTACTTCTCGCCTCACTTCCAGGTGCAGCAGTGACTTCTATCAATATTGAAGGAGTATTGCACGAATTTGATACGATTTCTGG
Source organism: Streptococcus sp. Marseille-P7376 (assembly GCF_902460385.1). Taxonomy (NCBI): domain Bacteria; kingdom Bacillati; phylum Bacillota; class Bacilli; order Lactobacillales; family Streptococcaceae; genus Streptococcus; species Streptococcus sp. Marseille-P7376. Next base: position 2,100 of record NZ_CABPTS010000006.1, on the reverse strand, counting down.
GGTCCGTGAAGATGTGATGCAGATTATTCTGAACATCAAAGGGATTGCTGTAAAATCTTACGTCCAAGACGAAAAGATGATTGAGTTGGATGTTGAAGGACCTGCAGCAGTGACTGCTGGGGATATTTTGACAGACAGTGATATCGAAATTATAAACCCTGATCATTATCTCTTTACAATCAGTGAAGGTGCTAGCTTTAAAGCAAAAATGGCTGTAAATAGCGGTCGTGGTTATGTACCAGCTGACGAAAATAAAAAAGATGATGCTCCAGTGGGCACACTTGCGGTGGATTCTATCTACACGCCTGTGACAAAAGTTAATTACCAAGTTGAGCCAGCTCGTGTTGGTAGCAACGATGGTTTTGACAAACTAACCCTTGAAATTTTGACGAATGGAACCATTATTCCAGATGATGCTTTGGGACTTTCAGCCCGTATCTTAACGGAACATTTGAATCTGTTCACTAACTTGACAGAAGTTGCTATTGCGACTGATGTCATGAAAGAAGCAGAAAAAACATCAGATGATCGTGTTTTGGAACGCACTATTGAGGAATTGGATCTATCAGTTCGTTCTTACAACTGTCTCAAACGTGCAGGTATCAATACCGTCTTTGATTTGACAGAAAAATCAGAGCCTGAAATGATGAAAGTTCGTAACTTGGGCCGCAAGAGTCTTGAAGAAGTTAAAGTTAAACTTGCCGACCTTGGTCTTGGGTTAAGAAATGATAAATAAAGGAGGAATACATGGCTTACCGTAAACTAGGACGCACTAGCTCACAGCGTAAAGCAATGCTTCGCGATTTGACTACTGACTTGATTATCAATGAATCAATCGTAACAACTGAAGCTCGTGCTAAAGAAATCCGTAAAACAGTTGAAAAAATGATTACTCTTGGTAAACGTGGTGACTTGCATGCTCGTCGTCAAGCAGCAGCTTTTGTACGTAACGAAATTGCATCAGAAAACTATAATGAAGAGACTAACAAATACACTACAACTACAGCTCTTCAAAAATTATTCTCTGAATTGGCACCTCGCTATGCTGAGCGCAGTGGTGGATACACTCGTATTCTTAAGACTGAACCACGCCGTGGGGATGCTGCGCCAATGGCAATTATTGAATTAGTATAATTTTTATCAATTTTGTTGAGTGTTATGATGGTGGAGTTCTTATGCTCTTAGTCTAGCTCTGGTCTACCGCTAGGAATTTTCCTAGCGGGAACACTCATCATCATGATGAAAGGGTAGACGCTTGTTTACGAAATTGCTTTTATTGAAAAAACAATTTCGTAAGCAGGCGTTTTTGGCTCTTTGTCAACTGTAGTGGGTTACTAAAAAGTCATATCCTGGAGAGGACCAAAAATGTCCTCTCCTTTTTGATATTCAAAGCGATGAGAATTCTAGTTTTAAAGTTTTCAAAGTTCCGAAATCCGAAAGCATTGCGCTTGATGACCTTGATGAGGTTGTTAGTAGCTTCTAGTTTTGCGTTTGAGTAGGTCAGTTCCAGTGCGTTCAGGATCTTGTCCTTATCTTTCAAAAAGGTCTTAAAAACAGTTTGAAAAATAGGATTTACACAAGAAATGGTATCTTCAATGAGTCCAAAGAAATGGTCAGCCTGTTTCTCTTGAAAATGAAAAAGTAAGAGTTGGTAGAGTTCATAATGTTCTCGTAGTTCTTGAGAGTAAGAGAGAACCTTTTCAAGAATCTCTTGATTTGTCAAGTGCATGCGAAAAGTTGGGCGATAAAAACGTTTATCGCTGAGTTTACGGCTGTCTTGTTGGATCAGTTTCCAGTAGCGTTTAAGTGCTTTGTATTCGTGAGATTTTCTCTCAAATTGATTCATGATTTGAACACGAACACGACTCATAGCCCGGCTGAGATGTTGCACAATGTGAAAGTGATCGAGGACGATTTTAGCGCATGGAAAAAGTTGTTTAGCCAAGTTATGGTAGGGACTGAACATGTCCATTGTAATGACTTTAACGCCGTTTCGGACCTGTCTGGAATAGCGCAGAAAGTGATTGCGAATCGTTGCTTGGGTCCGTCCATCTAAGATAGCTACGATTTTTCTGGAATCAAAATCCTGTGCAATGAAGC
>NZ_CABPTS010000005.1:0-105255 GCF_902460385.1 Streptococcus sp. Marseille-P7376 | reverse complement strand
AAGCTATATTCATCCCAAGACATGTGAGTTGGAAGATAAGATAAATCTGTCTTGAATTTAAACTCTTTCAGTTTACGAATGACGGTTGACGTGGAAACTGCTAAGCTTTCAGCGATGGCCGTCATAGAGACTTTCTCGATCAATTTTTGAGCGATTTTCTGCTTGACGATGGTTGCAATTTGGTGATTCTTCTTGACCAGAGAAGTCTCAGATACAGCCATTTTTCTACAGTCTTTACAGCGGAAGCGGCGTTTTCTCAACCGAATCAGCGTTTTGTATCCCGCGCACTCTAGATAGGGAATTTTCGATTCTTTTTGGAAGTCATATTTAGCCATCTGACCATGACAGCTGTAGCATTTAGGAGCAGGATAATCCAACTTCGCGATGATTTCTTTATGCGTTCCAGCATCTAGAACATCCAAAATCGTAATGTTAGGATCTTTGATTTCCAGTAAGTTTGTGATAAAATTGAGTTGTTCCATATGAGTCTTTCTAATGATGGTTTTGTCGCTTTTCATTATAGGTCATATGGGACTTTTTTTCTACAACAAAATAGGCTCCATAATTACTACAGTGATTTTACCCACTACAGAAATTATAGAGCCATTTTTTATCATGATTGTCTTTCCCGTTTTTTGAAGGCGAAGATTCCTGCAAATCCAGTCACAACAAGTCCCAAGAGTCTGAGTGAGGACGTCTTTTCTCCGGTTGCTGGGAGGCTTTCTGCTCCTGTCTGTCTGTGAGACGCTTGCTTGTTTGTGATAGGGTCAACAGCGGTCAAGACAGGGAAGTCTACTCTGCTATGCTGCAGGTTGGCTGCTTCGACTGCGATAGTCGGACGGCTTGGCTGCTCAATTGGCACTGGTTCAGTCTTCGGTGCGACATAAACAAATTCGTATTCGCCGAATCCCTCTTGAGCTGATGCCGCTAGATAGACGATGTCTCCGTCTGCACCAATCAAGTTCTTGGCTTTATCAGCTGTCAGGAAGTGCAGGTCCAGCCCCTTAATGGTATCAGCGAAATGCCAGTTTTTATCGGCACTTGGATTGATGTTTTTAATAGCCAAGATATAGTTGATGATGGCCTGACGGTTTTCCAGATTGAGCAGACGGTTGAGACTGGCTTCGCGCACGCCTGGGAACTTACCGTTAGCTCGATAGTTATTGGTCACGACGATAAATTCTTGCTTAGGGTCAATCTCCTTGCCTTGATACTTCAAATTGCGAACCCGACTGGCAGTTGGATTAGCCAGTTTGCCTTCGCGGCCGTATTTGTTCGGCTGGGTAATGTCAAACTCATAGGTAACACCGTCGATAACATCAAAGTTATAAGTCCGGTAGTTAGTATTGACCAGATTTTGTGGTTGGCTATTATTTGGGTCAATGGTATTGAATTGGCCAGCTGACATTTCCAACCATTCTTTGAGTTGGGCACCGTTGACCTTGAGGATAGCAGTTACATTATCGTAGAGATAGAGGTCTGCTACGTTCTTGATGGCAATAGGACCAGCTGGAATGTCTGTGTAGGCCGTTGCATCTCCACGAGTTCCTGCCTTGAAAGGAGCTGCTGCAGACAGGATAGGAAGGTTGGCTTCAGGCGTGCCAGCCAGCTCTTGCTTAGCATACCAAAGCTGGGCATTGTTGACGATTTGCACGGAAGGATCGTCTTTGACCAGAGCGAAGTAACTAGTAATCGGTGCAGTCGTGGTGCCGACTTGCTGGCGGACATAGTTGATAGTTCCTTGATGGGATTCCTTAGCAATGTCAATGACGCGCTTGTCTGCTACATTAGACTTGGTATCCACCTTGCGGATGGAGCCTTTGCTGTCAGTGACCTTCCATTTACCGTCGGTATAGTTCAGCTTAAGGTCAATGACGCCCAGATGGTCGCCGTATTTCCCAGCCATGGTCACTGGGGTGCCGTTGATTTTGTCGTTGATACCATCTACACCAGGATATTTTTCGTAGAAGCCGCTTCCGTTTCCGCTTGGAAACTCTGCGTGGGAATGGCCCGTTACAACAGCATCTACACCTGGTAGGCTGGCGATTTGATAGCCTTCATTTTCCTCGCCTTTTTCATACTTGTCATCTCCGATACCAGAGTGAGAAAGCACCAAAGTGATGTCTGCACCAGCCTTGCGCATCTCAGGAATGATGTCTCGAATAGCCTCGACAGAATCGCGAACGACCACTTTTCCTTCTAGGTTCGCTTTATCCCAGTTGAGGATCTGTGGCGGAACAATCCCAGTCACACCGATCTTGACAGTCGTCAAGCGGCCTTGAGTATCCGTAAAGGTCTTTTCGATGAATTTGTAAGGCTGATAGATAAATTTACCAGTCGCTGGATCTAGCACATTGGCATTGACAAGTGGCATGCCAGCTGTCTCGATTACGCGGTTCAGATAGTCTAGGCCGTAGTTGAACTCATGGTTCCCCAGAGTGCCAGCTTCAAAGCCCAGAGCCTGTAGGGCAGCATACATTGGGTGCTGCTCGCCCTTCTCCACAGGATCCACAATGGCCTTGTAAGTTCCCAGCGGCGTTCCTTGGATGGTGTCGCCATTGTCCACTAATAGGACGTTTGGATTTTCTTTCTTGGCCTTCTCGATTAGCACGGCTGTCTTAGCCAGTCCCAAGGTCTCCACCGGCTTATCCTGATAGTAGTCGTAGTTGACCAGATTGGTATGGAGGTCGGTCGTGTCTATCCAACTGAGAATCTGTTTGACTTGTTTAAGCAATTTCCGGAAGGGTTTGAGATTAGAAGTATTGATACTTACGATGAGACGAAGGACTATTCTCGTTATCAGAAGATTGAACTCGTAGGAAACGCAGAAACAAAAGAAATAACTGGCAATTTTAAAAGAATAGAAGCTCGAGGTAATCCTTATGAAGAAAAAGTGCTTTTAGAAAGCCGTATTGTGTACACTGAAAAAGGATTAGAATTTTTGAATCCAGAAGTTTCTAAAGATGATTTGTTTTATGATGGGTTTTTATTTCAAAAGTTAGAACTAAATAAAGTAGCTCTATCTCGATTTGAGCTCAAAAAAACGTACTATAATTGGGAGACTGGTGATGCTTCCATTGCTTATAAAAATGTAAAGAGTAAAATTATTCAGGACTACTTCCATTTACAACCAAGCGAGTCGCTAGATCTTTATATTAGTGCAGATCGCTCTGCAACTATTGGCTATGAATACGGATATCCTATTGTTTTTGACGGAGAAAATATCTCTCATTCAGAACTTATAGCAGGAAAAATTAAGAGTATGGAGAAGATAGATGCCAAATAGTAATGTGCCAACCTTGGATGCTTCTAATCTGACTTATGAATTTGAAAATATGAGAGTTAATCAGGGAGCAACTGACAATAATGTGCTTTAATATGTAGAAAAGTACACTAAGAAAAAACTCCCTCCTAACCTCCAATACCTAGACGATCCCTGAGCCCACTTTATTATAGCAAACCTCAATATTATATAGGGTAGCAAGGAAGTAGAAATTTTATGATATACTATAAGGGAATTAAGGTTAGTTGTTTTATTGAATATCATAAATAAGGAGAAGGTCATGAGCAAACGCACTTTTCTTACAATGTTACTTGTAGGAGGACTGATAATGACGGGATTGGCAGGATGCGGAGAAAATAAGAACAGCCGAGAATGGATTGAAAACAAGGTTTCTGAGGTTAGTCGCGTCTATCCGACTGAGAATCTGTTTGACTTGTTTAAGCAATTTCCGGAAGGGTTTGAGATTGAGCAGGTCTATTTTAAAAAGAAGAGTGATGGAATCGATGATTTCATCACGGAAATTAAGCTGAAGGGTGATGCAACATCGCATACAATAGTGGGTACCCTTGCTAAAATTCCAGCAACTGATGATGCGCCAAAAAGCGAAGAAGAAGTAGTCGTAAGTGTTCATTATGCGGATAACAAGTTTACTTTTTCTGAGGAAGAGACCGCTAGGAAAATATGGAAGTTTGACAGATTTTTATTTCAAAAGTTAACTATAAACAAAGCTGAATTATCTAATTTTAGATTAAAAGAAAAATCGTATAACAGTGTAACAAATGGTTTTAGCATATCTTATCTTACAGAAAATAAAATAGTTAATAATTATTTTGATAAAAAAGATTCTGAGAAAAGCATACTTGAGATTGGAAGTTCTCTACAAAATGAAGGTTATTACTACTACTCAATTTTAATAGATTATAAAGATGGCTATTACTTTAGAGAAACGGTGTCAAATGCGGGGGTATATAATGGCCAATAGTGGGATTCCAACTTTAGATGCTTCTAATCTGACTTATGAATTTGAAAATGTTCGAGTTCATCAGTCTGATATTGAAGATAATGCTAAAAATAAACTTCTTAGGGAAGTTAATAAATTGAAGTCTATCCCTCCTAATCTTGAATATTTAGATGATTTTCGTGACGGTTTGACTGGTACCAGCGGTACAGCTTTCCTAGATAAGGATAGTGGAGAGGTTATTATTGCTTACACGGGAACCAATCCTAATGCGGATTTTGTAACAGATGTCACGGTAGATATTACTAGTATTTTAATGCCTTATGGCTATCATTATGATGAAGCTTTTAAATTTTACGAAAGAATCCGACAGAAATATGGGGACAATATCACCTTAACAGGGCATTCTTTAGGGGGGAATATTGCTCAGAGGGTAGCTTTGGAATTTAACGCTCCGCGTACAGTGGTATATAACTCAGCCCCTCTCTATGTAGAGGGAGTGATTCGAATGAAGGATAGAGCCATAGACTATCTGATTCCGTTGGATTCTGCTCGCGAGAATATTCTGAACAAATATGCGGACTTTACAGGTCAAGTCATTCGTATTACAACAGAAAAAGATCCTCTTAACATATGGTCCGATAGACTTGGAGGTGTCTATCTAGGCAAAGAGTATATACTTGATAATTCTGGCGGACACAGCCTTGACTCGGATATTACAGGTGATAAGAATCAAATTAATCAAATCAAGGATATTTTGGAAAAGCAGAGTCCAGAGAGGATGACTGGGCTTGAAAAGAAGCACTATAAGACCTTGAAGAAATTGCAGGGAGTAAAAGACGGTCTCCTCAAGCAATTGACCGGTCAGTTTTTATCAGATGGTAGTATTAATAGTCATGAGATGTTTTTCTTGGATAGCGTCCAGGCAACGGCTGTTGCGGCAGCTCTGACAGAGTCTGTCAGCAATGGGCACAGCGAGATTGAGGCGGTTGCGAAAAAAGCAGTGACAGATGCTGAAGAACTCTATGACAAAAGCAAGGAAATTCCTTGGTTTGTAACAGAATTGACTTATGATGAGGTGCAGGAGGCCTATGCGGAAGCTGGAGTAACTTATGATAGCATTGTAGGAAAGACTCAGCGACATTTTGATAAAGCGGTAAACAAATCGGCCACTATTGTGACGGCGTTTACAGACTTGGAGGGTAGTATCCGAAATGGTATTGATCAGGCAGTGGCAGCAGACGAAAGTTTGGCAGGAGATATTAGCCAATGGACAAAATAGATGAAATTCAAGCTAAAATTAGAAACCAAGAAGAAGAACTCTGGGACTTGGAGGATAATTATAAGGCTGCCAAGAAAGAAATAGAAGAAACATATTGGAAACTAGAAGATAACAAGCGTCACCTGACGAGACTTTATGAAGAGTTTGAGGAGGCTACTTATCACTTTAGCCGACAAGATTACGTGGATAAGGAAGAGTGTCGTAAGTTTATTAATCTGTTAGATACTTATGCGAGTGAGACGGATAGAGAATATCGTCGTCAATGTGCAAAAATAGAAGAAAAAGATGAAAAACTGACAAATCAGTATCGGAAAGATCGCAGGCAGCTGGAAGACGAATTAGAAAAGAGTTACCAGCTGAGAAGGAAATTGGATGAGGAAGAAGGAGGAAATAAATGAGTATAGCAGATGTTGTCTCAGATGCATTGTGCAGCCCCTTTACCGAAGTAGCACGAAGAGAAATTAAAAAAACATTGGAAAGAGAAGCTATTAAAGCCTTCTGCGCACCACCGATAAAAGCAAGTCGAAAAGATATTGTAGAGAAGTATGATGAGGAGATTGGTATCTTGGCCATGACAAACAAGACAGCTGTGCTCAATCTATCCAACCAAATGGACAGCTCAATTAACGGCTTGGGTCAAAAAGCAATCAGTGAAGCAATTAGCAAAAACAGCACCACTTTCGATGATTTGAATCCAGAAGAGAAAAAGTAGACTGATATGATGTTAGTTTGCTTTTTAATATAGTGCAAATTCCTTAATTTTTCCTGTTTTATTCGGCTGATAAATGGTATAATATAAGTGAATCCTAAGGCAGGCTAGAAAGGGAAAAAACGGAAACAAATCAGCCGCCTGAGGAGACGGATGCATATGTTTACTGGGTAAGGAGAGGAGGTTTATCATGTCTTTGTCTACCTTATTTGAAGTATTAGTAGCTATTTTAGGTGTGGTATCCATCGGTTATCTCATCTATGCTTATTTTGAATTTTTGAAGGATATGGTTCGGACCGAAATAAACCATCGCCTTCATCACAACCCGCCGCTTTAGAGGCGGGTTGTTTGCGTCTTTTAGCATCCTTTTAAATTCTCTGCACTTTCTGTGTTTTCATATTGATGTAAAAATGATAAAATAGTAGGCAAGAAATCGGAGAGAATGCGCATGCCAAAAGAAATAAATTTAACGGGGGATCAGGTCGTCTCCCTCACAAGAAAATATTTAGCTGCAAAAGATGTGGCTTTTGTACAAAAGGCATTGGTCTATGCCATAGATCGCCATAGCGGGCAAACTCGCCAGTCGCAAGAACCTTACATTGTGCATCCTATCCAGGTAGCGGGAATTTTAGCTAAGCTCAAGCTGGATGCTGTTTCGGTTGCCTGTGGTTTTTTGCACGATGTGGTTGAAGACACTTCGGCAACGCTGGATGATTTGGAGCAGGAATTTGGGCATGATGTGCGCGTGATTGTGGACGGAGTGACCAAGCTGGGGAAGGTGAAATATAAGTCCCATGCGGAACAGTTGGCGGAAAATCATCGCAAAATGCTCATGGCCATGTCTGAGGATATCCGTGTTATTTTGGTCAAACTAGCCGACCGTCTGCATAATATGCGGACCCTTCATCATTTACGGCCAGACAAGCAAGAGCGAATTTCGCGGGAAACCATGGAAATCTATGCTCCTCTGGCTCATCGTTTGGGGATTTCTAGTGTCAAATGGGAACTGGAAGATTTATCCTTCCGTTACCTTAATCCGACGGAGTTTTATAAAATTTCCCACATGATGAAGGAAAAACGGCGAGAGCGGGAAGCTCTGGTGGAGGAAGTTGTCCACAAGATCGAAACCTACGCAGGTGAGCGCAATCTGCATGGTAAGATTTACGGCCGTCCCAAGCATATTTATTCCATTTATCGCAAGATGCAGGACAAGAAGAAGCGTTTTGATGAGATCTATGATTTGATTGCCATTCGCTGTATTTTGGAAACTCACAGTGATGTTTACGCCATGTTGGGCTATATCCATGAGCTCTGGAAACCAATGCCGGGGCGTTTCAAGGACTATATTGCCAACCGCAAGGCCAATGGCTACCAGTCTATTCATACGACGGTCTATGGACCTAAAGGACCAATTGAATTTCAGATTCGGACCAAGGAAATGCACGAAGTGGCGGAGTACGGGGTCGCAGCCCATTGGGCTTATAAGAAAGGGATAAAAGGTCAGGTTAACAGCAAAGAGTCAGCCATCGGAATGAATTGGATCAAAGAACTGATGGAGCTCCAAGACCAGTCGGGAGATGCTCAGGAGTTTGTCGATTCGGTCAAGGAAAGCTATTTGACAGAAGAGATTTATGTCTTTACGCCGAATGGCGAGGTGCGCTGTCTGCCCAAAGATTCTGGTCCGATTGACTTTGCTTATGAGATTCATACCAAGGTTGGGGAGAGGGCGACAGGAGCCAAGGTTAACGGTCGCATGGTGCCCCTGAATACCAAGCTGAAAACAGGGGATCAGGTGGAAATTGTCACCAATGCGAACTCCTTTGGGCCTAGCCGTGACTGGCTCAATATTGTCAAGACCAGCAAAGCCAGAAATAAAATCCGTCAATTCTTTAAAAATCAAGATAAGGAACTATCTATCTCCAAAGGGCGGGAGCTCTTGCAGGCTCAATTTCAGGAGCAGGGCTATGTTGCGAATAAGTACATGGACAAGAAGCACATGGAGGAAGTCCTGCAAAAGACCAGTTATAAGACCGAAGATGCGCTTTTTGCAGCGATTGGCTTCGGTGAGATTGGTGCTATCAGCATTTTCAACCGTCTGACGGAAAAAGAGCGCCGTGAGGAAGAGAGGGCCAAGGCCAGAGCAGAAGCTGAGGAATTGGTCAAGGGCGGTGAGGTCAAGGTCGAAAACAAAAAAGACACTCTCAAGGTCAAGCATGAAGGCGGTGTAGTGATTCAAGGGGCATCCGGTCTCCTGATTCGGATTGCCAAATGCTGTAACCCCGTGCCTGGTGACGACATTGTTGGTTACATTACCAAAGGCCGTGGTGTAGCTATTCACCGAGAAGATTGTATGAATCTCAAGGCTCAGGAAAATTACGAGCAGCGCTTGATTGAGGTGGAATGGGAAGACAACAACACGACCAAAGAATACACGGCCCATATTGATATTTATGGTCTCAATCGTTCTGGACTCCTCAACGATGTGCTGCAGGTCCTGTCTAATACCACCAAAAATATTTCAACAGTTAATGCTCAGCCGACCAAGGATATGAAATTTGCCAATATCCATGTTTCCTTTGGCATTGCCAATCTGTCCACGTTGACGACAGTGGTGGACAAGATTAAGAGTGTACCGGAAGTGTATTCTGTTAAGCGGACCAATGGCTAAAGCATGGGAATAATAGAGTAGATGTTAGTTATTAAATAAAGGAAAAGATATGAAAATCGTCATTCAGCGCGTGAAACGTGCGCAGGTCAGCATTGACCAACAGCTACATAGCAGGATTGAACAGGGACTCCTGCTCTTAGTCGGAGTGGGTCCTGACGATAGTCAGGAGGATATGGATTATGCTATCCGCAAGATTGTCAATATGCGAATTTTTTCTGATGCTGAGGGGAAGATGAACCTGTCCATTCAAGATATTGGTGGAGAGATTTTATCTATCTCCCAGTTCACTCTACACGCAGATACGAGAAAGGGCAACCGGCCAGCCTTTATCAAGGCCGCACCACCAGAGATGGCTAGCAATTTTTATGATGCCTTCAATCTCGCCCTGCAGCAGGAAGTTCCGACCCGAACGGGCATTTTTGGCGCAGACATGCAGGTGGAGCTGGTGAATGATGGACCGGTGACCATTATCCTAGATACTAAGAATCGGTGACATATAGCTCTTTGTCACTTGTAGGGGGTGACGAATGTTAGCATTGAGAGAGAACGCAGATTCTCTCTTTTTTGATGTCTAGGCTGATAAAACTTCTTTTCTTGAAGGTAGGGATCTTTCGACAGCAGAGACTGAAGTTCGTTACATATATTAGAGGAAAAAAGAAGAAATATAAAAAAGCAAAATCGAGAGTGTTTTGAAGAGTCATCAGATGAGACACTTGTATGTGGTTGGTTATGTAAGGGCTTTTACGACTTATGGTATAATAAAACTAGAAAAGCTTGAGAAGTCTCTTAATTTTTTCAGGCTAATTTTCATAAAAAAGAATAGGAAATAGATATGCGCACTGTTCTTGCCTTGTACATTACCCTGATGCCAGTCATTCTAGCTGGGGTTCTGAATATGATCTTTTGCAAGTCTTCACTGCTGCAGGCAGCTTATCGACCCATGGATGGCGGCTTGGTTTTGAAAGATGGAAAGCGGCTTTTCGGAGCTAACAAGACCTGGAAAGGCTTCATAGGAATGATTGTTTGGGGCTCTTTAGCCCAGATTTTATGGGGGGTGCTCTTGAAGAGCACTCCTAATCTAGAGAAACTGCACTTGGTTTACGCCTTCTACGAAAACACCTTGCTTTTTAATCTGGTGTTTGGGGCTCTTTTGGGGCTGGCCTATGTTTTGTTTGAACTGCCTAATAGCTTCATCAAGCGCCGTTTGGAAATCAGAGAGGGCAAGACGGCGGAAAATGGCTGGAAATGGACCTTTATCTGGATAGACCAGATTGATTCTTTGATTGGCTGTATTATTTTCTTGCTTTTCTATATTCCTCTGTCTTGGCAGCAGATTCTGGGCATTCTAATCCTAGGGGCGGGTACGCATCTAGGAGTCAATCGTCTGCTCTACTGGGCTAAGCTTAGAAAAAATCGTATGTAAGATGGGAGCTTTTGATGAAAGAACTATGGCTAGAAAAGGAGCCTTCGGCCGTCTATGGCGGTAAAATCAATCAGTTAATCAACCTCTGTCAACTGGGGCTTCCGATTCCTAAGGGTTTGATTTTGCCAGCAGATCAAGTAATGGCTTGGCTAAGAGCAGCTCTGCCAGAATACTCAGAACAGGGACTTAAAGAGTTAATTCATTTGGGCAAGGAGGAAATTGCGGAGCGTTTGCAGCAATGTCCCTTGGATCCAGCTTGGCAGCGGGAGCTAGCAAGCTTTTGTCAGGAAAATCAAGCTTATATCGTTCGCAGCAGTGCCCTTTTAGAAGACGGACAGGATCTGTCATTTGCCGGCCAGTATGATTCGATTGGCAATTGCCAGACGCTGTCAGAAATCGAGCAGGGCATTCGTTCTTGTCTGCTTTCCCTCTTTAATCCAGAAGCCTTGGCCTACTGGCAGCGTCAGGGTCTTGCTGATAAGGATTTTGCCATGGCGGTGCTGATTCAGGAGCAGATAGAGCCTGACTTTAGCGGTGTCTGCTTTTCCCTAGATGTGGCGACTAATCAGGACCAGACCATGCTCTTGGAGTATGTAAAAGGCTCGGCTGAGAGCTTGGTTAGTGGCCAAGTCAATCCTGAGCAGTTGACTCTTGCTTGGTACAAGCCAGACTGGATCCAGTTTGAAAAGCTAGGAATGCCTTTGGCAGTCTTGCAGAAGCTGCACGAGCAGGTTTTGGAGATTGTGGCGTATTTTGGTCGGCCGATGGATATTGAGTGGTGTGCTCTAGAAGAGCAAGTCTATCTGCTGCAGGCTCGGCCTATTACGACAGTACCAACTAAAATCGACAGTGGTCGCTGGACGACGGCGAATTTTCGGGATGGAGGGGTGGCGGCCCAGCCCTGTCCCAACCTGATGTGGAGCCTTTATCGCTATTCTTGGCAAGAGGCACTCTCCAGCTTTTTGCTGGCAATTGGCCTAGAGCCTGAAGGTGTGATGCCGCCGCTGATGCGTCTCCATTATGCTCGGCCTTTCTGGAACTTAGGCGTGGTCAAGCAAGGTATGGAGCAGATTCCAGGTTATACTGAGCGAGACTTTGATGATGAGCTGGGAGTTAATAAAGACTACCAAGGTCAAGGCTTTACCAGCAAATTAAGTCCGGCTCTGCTTTTGAATTTCCTGCGGGTAGCTTGGAAAACGCAAAAGGTAACCAAAGATTTTCTGTGTCAGGCACCAGACAAGCTGCAAGAGCTGCGCCAGCAATTTACCAGCCTTCATCAAGAAATACGAGAACTGAACGACCAAAGCCCGCTGCAACAAGCCGAGAGTCTTTGGCAGTTAGTGCTAAATCAGGCTTATTTAGACAGTGAGGGAACTTATTTCTGGCAGGCCTACATCAATACGGTCCAGCTGTCTATGAAAAAGACCAGTCTGCTCAAATGGCTGACGGTCGATGAATTTTTCCGACTGATTGCCAAGTTAGGAAATGTTTCGCATACTAAGCCTTTAGCTAGAATGCTGGAAGCTGCGGATCTTATTTTGGCAGAGGAGAAACTGACAGACGATTGGTTGAAGCTATCGGTGGAAGAATTGCAGGGACTGGCTGCACAATATCCTGAGCGAGCAGATTTCATCAAGATTCAGGATTTCCAAAAGGATTTGGGCTATCACTCGGCACGGGAGCTGGACTTGCGAGTAGCTAGTTATGAAGAAGATTCTCATCAGGTTATGGCAGCGGTCCAGCAGTTGATTGCTGATTCAGCGTATTACCAAGCAGCTAAAGGTTCGCTCAGCCCTATCTCAGGGTCTGAGCTGGATTTGGCTCATCTATCTCGAGCCAAGCAGAAAAAGATAGAAAAAATCAGCGAAGACCTGCGGAACTTGCTCTGGTGGCGGGAGGAGTTTAAAGACATTTCCACGCGCTATTACCACCTCATTCGCCAGATTAGTCTTAAACTCGGCCGAGCCTATGAAAAGCGAGGCTTTCTAAAAGATTCTCAAGACATTTTTTACATCAGGAAAGAAAGCCTCTCCGCCTTTATGGAAGGGAAAAAGACTGCTGACCAGCTGCAAGAAGAAGCGGCTGATAATCGGCATTATTGCCAGGCCTATCGGAATTTTGAGCCAGAGGGGGATTTGACTGATAAAGAGATGAGCCTGGAAGGAGTGGCCTATGAGATTCAGGCTCTGCTGACGGGAATGCCAGCCAGCAGCGGTCAGGTGACCGGTCGGGTTAGAGTTCTCTTGGATTTGGCTGATATTGAGCTGATTGAACCGGGAGAAATCCTCGTCACCCGCTTTACAGATACGGGCTGGAGCTATGTTTTCGGTATTCTGGGCGGTCTTGTGACAGAGTATGGCGGGGTTCTCTGCCATGCCTCCATTGTCGCTCGGGAATGCGGGATACCAGCTCTGGTTTGTACCAAGAATGCAACTCAGCTGCTAGAAACTGGCATGCTGGTTACCTTAGACGCAAGAAAAGGAGAAATTAGAATTCATGAAGAAGAATGAACCTTTGTTTATCGGTGAATACGACAAATCTGTTATCCTGACTTATATGGGCGCTGCTTTTGCACTTTTGGCAGTCTATGCCATCATTCAGTCCCAGCTGCGACCGGCCATGATGGCCTTTATCCTTAGCGGTATCTGCGACCTTTTTGACGGTGTCGTAGCGCGGCGGATGAAGCGGACTGAAAGTCAGAAGCGCTTTGGCATTGAGATTGATTCGCTCTGCGACATGATTAGCTTTGCGGCTCTTCCGGCTGTGCTTCTCATGACCCAGCTGCCCTTGGGAGCTGCCAATATCGTTTTAGCTGTTCTCTATGTCTTGGCTGCAGTCACGCGCTTGGCGCATTTTAATCGCTTGGCCAAGCATGATGAAGGCTCTGGTTCTTATTTTATCGGCTTGCCTGTGACCTACAGCGCCCTCTTTTTCCCGATGACTTATCTGGTCTGTCAATGGCTGGTGCCTGCTCTGTTTGTTTGGGTGTGGTTGGGCTTGTCTCTTTTGCTGACCTTCCTATTTGTCTACAACTGCCGGATTCCCAAGCCAAATAAGCTGGCCTATCTGGTCTTTGCGATTCTGGCTGTTGCAAGTCTGATTGGTCTGGGGGTTCTCCCGCATGGTTAAGGTCTATCAGAGAAGGACTGGCCAAGTAGTGGAACCGACAGAATACAAGGCGGGTCTGTTAGACAAGCTTTATGGCACTGCTTGGGGGTGCTTTCTGTTGCCTATCTTGACCCGACCTAGTCTGTCTTATCTTTTGACCTTGAAAGATTATACAGGCTTGTCTCGCAAGAAAATAGCAGCTTTTGTGGAAAATTATCAGCTGAATCTGGCTGATTATGAAGATGGCCCCTATTCTAGCTTTGCGGCTTTTTTCCAGCGGAGAATCAAGCCTGATCTGCGTCTAGTCTGTCCTGACAGTCAAGTACTGGCTGTGGCGGATGCTAAGTTAGAGGCTTTTACCATCAGTCAGGACTTACAGCTGACGATTAAGGGGCAGACATACAGGCTAGCTGACTTACTGCTGGATGAAGAGTTAGCTCAGCTGTTCAGTGGCGGAACAGCGCTGGTTTATCGTTTGGGAGTGGAAGACCTGCACCGCTATCTGGCGGCTGAATCTGGCAGAATTGTCCAAAGACGAAAAATCAAAGGCCGCCTGCATACGGTCAGACAGGTAGCCCAGAAGCGGCGCTTGATTTACAAGGAAAATAAAAGAGAATACTGTCTTTTAGATACCGACCTAGGACCTGTCCTACAGATGGAAGTAGGGGCTCTTCTGGTTGGAAGAATATACAATCACAGTCAGGACCATTTGGTCAGGGGACAGGAGAAGGGCTGCTTTGGTCTGGGCGGATCAACCATTCTTGTCCTCTATCCAGCAGGCACGATTCGCTTGGATCAGGATATTCTGACTTACTCAGACCTCGGAATAGAAATCCAGATTCAAATGGGTGAAAAGATTGGAGAAAAGCTATGTTTAAACGATTAGCTGCTTATTATAAGGAAATGTTCCCTTTGCTGCCGCGCTTTTTTGTGGCTGCCATCATGTTTTTTGAGATTTATTTTGTCCTCCTGCTCAATGACGGAGTGACCACCTTTCACTTTGACCATCAGGAGTTGATCGGAATTTTTACCATTTTCGTCTTTTTGATGATTTTGCGGATCGCAGATGATTTCAAGGACTATGAGACCGACAGACGGCTCTTTCCTCATCGGGCTCTGCCATCTGGCCGGGTGAAAAAGAAGGACTTGGCTATTGCCCTCAGCTTTATCGTAGCTGTGTCTGTGATTCTAAATATCCTCTTTATGAACAATATCGGCTGGTTCCTATTTCTCTATATCTACGGAACCCTCATGTCCTTCTGGTTCTTCAAGCGTGATAAGATACAAAACTCCTTGCCTCTGGCTCTAGTAACCCATAATCCGGTCATGATGATTTTGAATCTCTATACTATTTCCTTTGTCTGCTACAAGTACAATCTGCCTCTCTTGTCTCTTCCGACGGTCTTGCTGGCCTTTACCATGTATTTCCCAAGTCTGATCTGGGAAGTCTGCCGTAAGATTCGGGCACCAAAAGACGAGACAGAGTATGTGACCTATTCGATGCTTTTTGGCTACAAAAAAGCCACTCGCTTTATCGAGGTGGTGACTCTTCTGGATATCTTGACCAATTTTGTCCTCCTTTGGAATATTTCCCATGTCGGAGTGGTAGTCTTGGTGCTGAATGTTATCTGGATGACCGTCCAGTTTGAGCAGTTTATCAAGGATCCAACTCGCTTTAATATCCGGGAGAGGGTGGAGCGTTATACTTATATCACAGAGACGACCATGGTTCTGTCCGTTGCTGTTTATCTCTTGATGGGGGTACTTTGATGAAAAGAATCAAGCAGACAGGGCTTGACCAGGTCGGAGGCAAGGCCTATCATTTGCTGAAAATACAGGCTGCTGGTTTGCCGGTTCCTGACTTTGCAGTGTTTGCTTTTGGCTTTTTTCAAACATCTGCTAGCTCTGCTGACTTGGAGCGGATGGAAGCAGCCTATCGGTCTGGAGAGTTGGACTTGTCCCAGCTATGTCAGCAACTGCAGGACTGGGCCAGAAAGCAGTTTAGTCAAGAAGATCTGACGGCAGCAGAAAGTTGGGTTCGTAAGGAATTTTTCCAGTCAGGCAGTCGCTTTGCAGTCCGCTCATCTGCAACCATTGAGGATGGGAAGGCCTCATCCTTTGCCGGTCAGTTTGAGAGCCAGCTCAACGTGAGTCCAGATGGACTTAAAGAAGCTATTCAAGCGATCTTGCTCTCTCTTTATCAGGAGTCGGCTCTCACCTATCTATTTGCGCAAGGCCTATCTTTGAAGCAAGCGCAGATGATTTGCATTGTGCAGGTCATGCAAGAGGGAGACTTGTCTGGGATTTACTTCACAGCTAACCCCAAGGGTATTCTGAACGAGCACATCATTGTCATCGGTCGGGGCTTGGGCAATAAGGTTGTCGAGGATAAGATTCCTACAACCATGGTGACCCTCCATCCCAAGGACCAGCTCTTTTATACAGAGCAGACGGAGGATTCACCAGACGTATCACTGGAACAACTCGCGGAGCTGCAAGCCTTGGCGAGTCAGGTGAGTCAGCTTTTCGGACCTTATATGGATATGGAGTTCACCTTCGCAAATGGCCAGCTCTATCTCTTGCAGGCTCGACCTATTACTACCTTGCCAGAGGGACAGCAGATTATTCTGGATAACAGTAATATTGTCGAGAGCTATCCAGGTGTTTCCAGTCCTCTGACCATTAGCTTTATTCAGGAGGCCTATGCCAGCATTTTTCGCAGTCTGGCCCAGCGCTTGGTTGGCAAGGATGCTCCAGAGTTGGCTGCCTATGAAGCCACTTTTCAAAATATGCTGCAGCCAGTCAATAGCCGGGTTTATTACCAGATTCAGAGCTGGTATCAGCTCTTGCAGCTTCTGCCTTTTTCTAATAAAATCATTCCTATCTGGCAAGATATGCTGGGAGTGAGAGAGACGGAAGTGCCTCAGATGCCGGTGCACCTATATGCTTTCAACCGCTTGCAAATCATGCTCCGTATCATCCGAGAGTTTTGGACGGCACCCAAGCAAATGCGGCAATTGGAAGAACAGTTTGCCCAGATTCAGCGCGAATACGAAGCGAGCTTTTCTCCCTACGCAGATGCAGAGACCTTGATTGCCTTGGTCAGCAAGCTAAAAGAGGATATTTTGGCTCACTGGGACATTACGCTGGTCAATGACCTCTATGCCTTTGTCTATACTGGACTCCTGAAGAAGTCGCGTCGCGGCGGAGCTGTTCAGGCTGAGATTGCAGGAATTGAGCAGATTGAAAGTATGCGGCCGGCTTTGGCGCTGCAGGCTTTAACAGCTCAGCTGAAAGCGGAAGAAAATGCAGCGATTAGACAAGCCATGGCAAGTGAAAGTCCAGCAGTCTTTCTAAGTCGCCAGCACCCTTTGGTCCAAGAAATAGTCCATTTTATCTATGAATTTGGTGATCGGGCTCCGGAAGAGTTGAAGTTAGAAACACCAACCTTCCGAACGCACCCCGAGCGTCTGCTCAAGCTCCTGCTGCAAATGTGCCAACAAGAGAAGAAGAAGTTGGCTCCTCAGAAACTTGAAGAAGAGGTGCAAAAATCAGGCTGGTGGACGAATGTTCTTCGCAAGCGAGCCATGACTGGTGTTAAATATCGGGAAAGCTCCCGCTTAAACCGCACACGAATCTATGGCATGATGCGGCAGATTTTCCGCACACTTGGGCAGCAATTAGCCGAGCAAGGGTTGCTGGCTACGCCTGATGATGTTTTTTACATGACCAAGGAAGAGCTGTTTGAGTTGACCAGAAAGTCCAGAGATGTAAGTGGCTTGATAGCCGATCGTCGGGAGAAGTTGGAGGCGGATAAGGAGTTGCCAACCTTTAGTCGCTATGTTTTTGCTGGACAGGTCTTTGAGAAATACCTGAAACCGCAAAACCGCACCAGCAGTCATAATGCGGGCAATCAAGCCTTACAAGGAATTGGCTGCTCGCCTGGCTGCGTTAAGGCTCAGGTATTAATCGTGGAAGACGTACAAACGATTGAGTCTGCTCAGGATCGGATTATCGTGACCAAGATGACCGATCCGGGCTGGGTCTATCTTCTGACCCAAGCCAAGGGGGTCATTGCAGAGCAGGGATCCTTGCTCTCGCACACGGCCATTATTTCCCGCGAGTTAGGGATTCCCTCTATTGTCAATGTCAGAGGCGCCTGCAGTCAGCTGCGGAATGGCGACTGGATTGAGATGGATGGCCTTACTGGCAAGATTCGACTAATCAAGGAGGAAGACCATGCTGGAAATTAAACCAGTCAAACCCAATACAGCAGAGCTGGCCGATTTTCTGGCCCTGCCTAAGCGGATTTACCAGCCAGACCACCTTATGCAGTCGGAAGAGGAAGAACTAGCTTTGATTGAAGGCAGTCACCCGCTGAGTTCTGACTTAGATACCTATGCCTTTGTTGGCTATGAGGACGGTCGGCCTTGTATTCGAGGCCTCCTGACCTTCTATCCAGATGATGAGGCTGCTTACTTGGGATTTTTCGAGTCAATCAATGACCAACAGATTGCATCTGCTTTTATCGAGCATTTAGCAGGTTTTGCTCGCAGTCTCGGAGCAAGTAAGATTATCGGTCCGGTACAGGCAAGCTTTTGGCTAGGCTATCGAATGCAGCTAACCGGAACAGAGGAGCTCCCTTTTACTGGAGAACCTCATAATCCAGACTATTATCCTGAGCTATGGCAGGCTGCTGGTTTTGAGCTCAAGGAGCGCTATCTGTCCAATTTTTATCCCAAGGTCAGCAATCAAACTCATCAGGACAAACTGGCTCATCGTTTTGAGTCTTTTGAAGAGGCGGGTTTCACCATTTGCTCGCCAAAGAAGAAGGAGTGGGAAGAAGCTTCGCTGCAGGTTTTTGAGCTCCTCAATCACCTCTATCAGGATTTTCCGATTTATCGGTCAATTTCCAGTCAGCAGTTCAGTCAGATTTTTCAAAAATACCAGTATATTCTTGATTTTTCTATGGTTAAGCTGGCCTATAAGGAGGGCAGGCTAGCAGGTTTTCTGATTGCCATGCCGGACTACGGCTCCCTGGTTTATCAAGAAATGACTCCTCTTAACCTGGCCAAGCTTTTTTGGACTAAGCGCTTTCCCAAACGCTATATGATTATGTATCTAGGGGTAGATGAGAAATTCTTGGGATTGGGCTCTGCCTTGGCCTATCCGATTTTTAAAGAAGCGCAGAAACGACAAGCCTCGGCTATCGGCGCCCTGATTCATCAAAAAACCGTCACGCGCCACTATGCAGCAGAATTACAGGGAGACAAGCATGAGTACGGACTGTTTGAATTGGATTTGTCCTCTTAGGTGCCAGACTATATAATGATATGCAAAAAGCTCATGAATTAGCTGAAAAACTGACTTCATGAGCTTTTTATCTGTTGAAGTTCTAGATGGATGCTTCAATCAAGTACTTAAGGTTGTCTAGGAGGCTATCCAAGGCTAGGACTGCTTCCTGCTGATGGTCTGGCTGGTAGAGATGTTGGAAGTAGTCTTGGATATTGGCTTCAAAATCTCGAGGCAGGCGGGAGCAATGTTCTTTGGCATACTGGAGCATGCGCTTTTCACCTGGATGGAGCTGCTCATTGAGGGCAAAGAGGGCATCAAAGTAAGAGGCGAAAAACTCGCTGCTACGATGATTGATGCTGAGCAGGTCTTGGCGCTTGAGGGCCTTTTTGATCTGTCTTGAAAAAGCTGGCATCGCTTGGTCGAGGAGCAGGAGCTGCTTGCTGATAATATTCTTTTTCAGCTCAGCTGGATAGGGCAGGCTGTACTTATGTTGGAGGGCAGCGTAGCGACCGTCTCGATCGTAGAGAATCTTGCTATGGAGCAGATTGTACCACATACAGGTGGTATAAGAATTCTGGGCTTGGTGATCTGAAACGACGGTCTGCAGGTCTTGGTCAAAGTCGTCCAGCGAGCGGTAAATCAGCTCAATCTCGATACCATTATTGAGGACACAGTCGTCTTCCAGTTCCCAAAATTGATTGCCAATTTCCATATAGGAGCAGTACTTGCTGAGGATTTCTTGGCGGATGGCTGGCTCGAGAGGAGCACTCAGGTAGACATAGACATCATAGTCTGAGTCTTGGTCAAAATGTTGGCCGGCCCGTGAGCCGCCGAGAGCTAGAGCTTCTACTTGCTCCAGTTGAGCCAATTCTTTAAAGAGATTTTGTGGCATAATCTTGTCCTTCTTAATTTTTTGACATCATTTTAGCAAAAAGTGAAAAGTCTGGCAAGAGGAAGGCAATCTTTTCTTTCTTTTTCTTCAAAAACTTGCTATATTAGAATTGATTCAGTAGAAGGAGACTTGAATATGTGTATAGAGTGCTATATTGACCAGAACCGCGTGACACCGCTGCTTCATCCCTTGGACTGCCTGAGGGAGCATAGGCAGTATATATGCGGTCATTGTGGACGCTGTATCTGCATTGAGCAGACAAAAAATGGTCTGCAACGCTGGAATTTTCCCTTCAAATCTTTAGAAATTGCCAAGTATTATTTGCGGGTGGCGGATGTGACTATGCAGGCGCCCTGCGGCATTTATCAAATCCAGTCAGACAAGGGACGGGTGTCTTACAAGATTTTTGCCAATCTGACGGACCTAGAGGCCTATCTGAAAAAGAATCCCGATAAAAGCTGTGCCAGCCGTCAGCCTAGTTTTATCATGCCTTCCTATCAGGAATTTCCTGAAAGTCAGGTAAGAAAGCTAAGTGCTCAAGAAGTAGACACATATATGGCAGAGAGATGAGAATTTTCTGCTTAAAACGAATGAAATATATTAAAAATATAAAGGAGAAGCGATGATGATTGAAATTCGCAAGGAAGCCCCTTCAGAATACTATGAAGTTGAACATCTAGTCAGAGAGGCCTTTTGGAATGTCTATCGGCCGGGTTGTGCGGAACATCTGATTTTGCACCAATTTCGTCAGCATCCAAACTATTTAGAAAACCTATCCAAAGTTATTTTGGTAGATGGTCAGCTTGCAGGGCAGATTATGTTTAGCAAAGCCCAGCTTCGCCATGAGCAGACTGGACAGGTTAAGGAAATTGCTACCTTTGGTCCTTTTGCTATCCTACCAGCTTTTCAAAAGCAAGGTTTTGGAGAAAAACTGGCTCATGCTACTATCCGTCAGGCGAGGGAGGAAGGCTTTTCCCATCTCGTTCTCTTCGGCAATCCTGCCTACTATCCTAAATACGGTTTTGTGACGGCCAGTGATTATGGTATTTATCTGGACGGTCAGGACAAGGAGGAGACTTTGGATTTTGTTATGGTGCTGGACTTGCAAAGGGACGGCAGCGTGACTCGGGAAAATGGACCTTGGCTCTACGGGATCCGGAGGGTTATGAAGTAGATGAGGCGGAGTTGGAAATGTTTGACCGCACATTCCCACCCAAGAAGAAGGAAAAGCGGCCGGGACAGCTGGGCTAGGAAATTCAGCAGGAGGAGAAAGAGAGACTCTTTGGAAATTTACAAAAATATATAAGTTTAAAGGAGAAATGCTATGGGAAATGAAGTTCAAGCGTTGCTTAGCGCCGTAATCCAAATCCTTTTCTTCCTTTTATTTGGTGGTTGGTGACGGCTAGAAGAAAAAGTCCATTTTTAGAATGGATAGGGCTAAAACCGCTAAAAGAAACTGGCAGCCAGAAGACCTGGCTTTGGATTTTGCTGGGCTCAATCTTTTTTCTGGTCTTTTCTATTTTTGTTTTATACACGATAAGAAATCTTGAAACGGCGATGTCAAGATTTTCCGGGCTTGGTTTTAAAGCCCTGCCAGACATTTTGATTTACAGTATTTTTCAGACAGCTTTGCCAGAAGAGATTTTATTTAGAGGTTTTCTTTTGAAACGATTAGCCAGTTGCCTTCCATTCAGAGTGGCCAATACTTTGCAAGCAGCTCTATTTGGTTTGCTTCATGGCCTCATGTTCGCTTCTCAGACAACTTGGCTGACATCGATGCTCATTATTTTGTTTACAGGAGGAATCGCAGCTTACCTAGGCTTTGTAAATGAGAAGAAATCGGATGGTTCCATTTTATCCAGCTGGGGCACACACGCTTTGGCCAATATTTTTGCTGGTCTTTGCTCGGCTTTCATGCTGATTTAGCCAAGTTAGAAAAAGCTTAATCTAAAAAAGCTACTAAAATTGAAAAGGCTCGATTTGTATTGCGAATCGAGCCTTTCGTTTTAAAGTTTTTCAATATAAATCTGTTTGGCAATCATGGAGTTGACCTGAATCTCTTGCCCATCAACTTTGAGGACATAAAGCTGGGCAAAGGAGTCATACTGAAGAAGGGTAATGGTCTTGCCTAGCTGAAGACCATGCTTTTCCAGATAAATGAGAAGATCAAATTCATCGTGGACCCGAGTGACAAGATAGTCTCCAGGCTCAGAGGCCGCTTCTAAGGTGAGATTGTTTTTCTCTACCAAAAGCTCTCCCTTGGCTGGAATCGTACCGCCGTGAGGACAGGTTTCTGGGAAATTCAGCATGGCATCCAAACGTTCAACAAAACGATCTGAAACAGTATGTTCTAGGACTTCGGCTTCCTCATGGATTTCATCTGTTGTATACCCCAGATGGTTGACGAGGAACACCTCAATCAGGCGATGCTTGCGGTAAAGTTCGGAGACCAATCTGAGTCCTAAATCGGTCAGCAGATAGCCAGCCTTTTTGTCCTTTACCAGCAAATTTTCGGCCAGCATTTTTTTGATCATTTCGGTCACGGCTGGAGGAGAAACATGCATAAGCTGAGCGACCTCTTTATTGGTAATTTTTTTAGCATAGGTGCCAATCTCATAGATACATTTGAGATAATCTTCTTTATTTGGGGTCATTTTCAGTCCTCCTAGCCTTTCTATAACTAGTATAACAAAAATTGTGAAAAGAATACAGTTCGGGGGCTGACAGGGCAAGGAAGTGTTGTTGTTAGTTGAAAAGTAGTATTCGAGAGCAGGAGCAACTCTGTTCGATTTTTTTCAAGCTAGTTCAATTTTTACAAGAGGCTTCGGCTCAGGAAAATAGAGAAGTAGAAGCAAAAAATACTGTTAGAAAATAAAGTTTGGAACGAGATTGCTTCAATCTTTTTTATGCTAACAACAGTTAAGATTGAAAAAAGGATTTTTACAACAAAAAGCGCGAAATTTTTCGCGCTTTTCGATTATCCTAAGCTTTTAACTGCAGCAATAGCCGCTTCAAAGTCTGGCTCGGTATTAATGTTGTCTACATACTCTGTGTAGGTTACAGTGTTGTTTTCGTCCAGAACTAGAACTGCACGGGCTAAGAGATGCCATTCATTGATGAGGACAGCGTAGTCGCGGCCGAAAGAATGATCGAAGTAGTCAGACAGCATGACAGCATTTTCAATGCCTTCCGCAGCACACCACTTGCTTTGGGCAAAAGGCAGATCAACTGAAACCGTGATGACAACGGTATTGTCCAAGTCAGAGAGTTCTTGGTTGAAACGGCGAGTCTGAGTCGAGCAGACACCAGTATCGATAGATGGGATGATGCTCAGGACTTTCTTTTTACCAGCAAAGTCAGCCAAGGTTTTCTTTGAAAGGTCGGTTGCTGTCAGGCTAAAATCGCGGGCCATGTCGCCGACCTGTAGTTGTTGGCCAGTGAAGGTAACAGGATTTCCGAGAAAAGTTGTCATAAGAAGTCTCCATTCGTGTTTAATAGCTTCATTGTACTGCGAATGACGATTTTTTTCGAATAATTTGACCGGAAATTTGAGAGCGTCTCCATTTGAAGCTCAGTCTCTATAAATAAAGAGGTTAGAATCTTGTCTTCCTAACCTCTCATGTATTATTTTGCCAATCCTTCGGAAATTTTGTCCAGATTGTACTTCATCATGCTGTAGTAGCTGTCGCCTTCTTCTCCTTCTTCCGCAACAGAGTCAGTAAAGATTTTGGCGTAGATTGGGATATTGGTGTCTTTAGAAACGGTCTTCATCGGACGCTCGTCAACACTTGATTCCACAAAGAGAGATGGGACTTTAGTCTTACGCAGTTTTTCAACCAAGGTTTTAATTTGGTCTGGGGTACCTTCTTCTTCAGTGTTGATTTCCCAGATATAGGCAGATGGCACATTGTAGGCCTTAGAGAAGTACTTGAAGCAGCCTTCGCTGGTCACAATCATTTTCTTTTCTTCTGGGATGTTGTTGAATTTCTCTTTGGCTTCCTTGTCCAAAGCGGTCAGTTTTTCTACATAAGCTTTGAGGTTTTTCTCGTACGTGTCCTTGTTGTCAGGGTCTTTTTCAATCAAGCGCTTGGCAATGTTTTGTGCATAGATGATGCCATTTTCCAAGTTGAGCCAAGCATGGGGGTCTTCTTTGCCCTTTTCACTTTGGCCTTCAAGGTAAATCACTTCAACGCCATCGCTGACTGCATAGTAGTCCTTGTTTTCTTCTTTGTTGGCATTTTTGACCAACTTGGTAAACCAAGCATTGCCGCCGGTTTCTAGGTTGATACCATTGTAAAAGATAAGATCAGCTTTAGAAGTCTTTTTGACATCTTCAGGCAGGGGTTCGTATTCGTGCGGGTCTTTGCCGACTGGTACAATGCTGTGCAGGTCAATCTTATCGCCGGCGATATTTTTAGTAATATCCGCAATGATCGAGTTAGTTGCGACGACCTTGAGCTTGGAAGAGTCACTGGACGAATTCTTCTGACCGGAGCAGGCAAAGAGGCCGATGGCCGTTAGGAAAATCAAAGCGAGAAAAGTCAATTTTTTCATAAAAAACTCCTTAGAATTTATTGTGTTTTATTTTTAATCTTCAAATAGCGCTGTTTGGGCGCAATAAAGAAGGAAATAACAAAGATGAGAGCAGAGGTCAGGACAATACTGGATCCTGCTGCGACATTGAAAGTATAGCCGATAAAGAGGCCCAGGACAGAAGCCAGCGCTCCCAGACAGGAGGATAGTACAATCATGGTCTTGAGGCTCTTGGCATAGAGATAGGCAGTGGCCGCTGGTGTAATCAAGAGAGCCACAATCAGAATGGTGCCCACGCTCTGCATGGCCGTCACAGCCACCAAAGTCAAGAGAATCATCAGCAGATAGTGGTAGAAGTTGACTGGCATACCCATCGATTGAGCCAGAATTGGATCAAAAGAAGTCAGTAGCAATTGTCTGAAAAAGATAGCTATGACCAAGAGGACCAAAATTCCAACACCAATACTAATCCACATATCTATATCTTGAACCGCCAAGATATTCCCGAAAAGAATGTGGAAAAGGTCGGTCGAGCTATTGGCGACGCCAATCAGAATGACCCCCAGCGCTAGGAAAGAGGAGAAGGTGATGCCGATAGCCGTATCGCTCTTGATGATAGAATTGCCCTTGATATAGGTAATGATGACCGAAGCGAGCAGACCAAAAGTGATAGCACCGATAAAGAAGTTAATTCCTAAAATATAGGATAGGGCTACACCAGGCAGCACCGCGTGGGAAATGGCATCTCCCATCAGGGACATCCCCCGCAGAATGATAAAGCAGCCGACGGCGCCAGCGACAATCCCGATAACAATGGCTGTGATCAGGGCATTTTGTAGGAAGTGGAAGTCCTGCAAGGCGTGGATAAATTCTTGAATCATCTTATTGACCTCCCTTCATAAACAGTTGAGAACCATAAGCTTTTTCCATGTTAGTCTGATTAAAGGTGGTTTCCGTTGGACCAAAGGCTACGAGCTCTCTATTAAGCAGGAGAATTTGGTCGAAATAGGTCGTCACTTTGCTTAGGTCATGGTGGATAATCAAGATGGTCTTGCCCTGGTCTTTCAGCTTCCGCAGGGTGGACATAATAATCTCTTCACTGACGGTGTCAATGCCGACAAAGGGCTCATCCAGAAAGATATAGTCGGCTTTCTGGACTAAGCATCTCGCAATCAAGACCCGCTGAAACTGCCCGCCTGACAGCTGGCTAATCTGGCGCTCGGCAAATTCTTCCAGACCGACGACTTTGAGAGCCTGAGTGACTTTTTGCCAATCACTCTTTTTAAGTCGTTGGAAGAGCTTGATTGTCGGATAAAGTCCCAAAGAAACGCATTCCTTGACTTTGATAGGAAAATTGTAATCGATTTGTGCTTTTTGCTCGACATAGGCAATACGGGCTAGCTGCTGATTTAGGGGTTCTTCGTTAAGATAGGTCTGGCCCTCATGGTCAATAATGCCCAGCATGGCCTTGATCAGGGTAGACTTACCTGCCCCATTTGGTCCCAAAATACCAGTGATGGTCGGACCTTTTATATTTAAAGATAGAGATTGGAGTGCCAGAGTGTCTTGATAGCTGACACTCAGATTTTCAATTCGAATCATTTCTTTCACCTCCATAAGATTAATATAACTTAAAAATATTATTAAGTCAAGTTAATTTATAGAAAATTTAATTTAATTCACGAAAGATTTGAAAATATATCCTAATTTTGATAAGGTTATATTAAAAGCATGAAAGCGAGAACATAATGACACGTTTACAAGATGATTTTTATGACTATGTTAACGGGACATGGGCTGAGACAGCAGTTATTCCCGATGATAAGCCAATGACTGGTGGGTTTATGGATTTGGATCAGGATATTGAAAAACTGATGCTGGAAACGACAGATAAATGGCTTAAAGGTCAGGAACTCCCGGATGATCCTATTTTGCAGAACTTTGTCAAGTATCACCGTCTGGTAGCCGATTTTGAGGCGCGTGAGAAGGCTGGTGTAGCACCTGCTATGCCACTTGTGGAAGAGTATAAAGCGCTGAGCTCTTTTGCGGAATTTGCAGGCAAGAGTGCGGAGTATATGCTGGCTGGCAAACCGAATTTTTTACGATTTGATGTTGCTCCAGACTTTATGAATGCTCAAATGAATGTTCTCTGGGCAGATGCGCCTGGCATCATTCTGCCAGATACGACCTACTATGAAGAAGGAAATGAAAAAGGGCCTGAACTTCTGGCCGCCTGGCGCAAGATGCAGGAAGAACTTCTACCTAAATTTGGCTTTTCAGCAGAGGAAACGAAGGATATTTTGGATAAGTATTTGGAATTAGATGCCAAGCTAGCCAAGTATGTCCTATCAAATGAAGAAATGTCAGAATATGCCAAACTTTATCATCCTTATGACTGGGCTGATTTTGTTGAGCTGACGCCAGAACTGCCTTTGAACGCTATCTTTACACAGATTCTAGGTCAGTTGCCAGACAAAGTCATTGTACCTCAGGAGCGCTTCTGGAAAGAATTTGCAGCAGAATACTATTCTGAAAAGAACTGGCCTGCTATCCATGCGGGGTTGAAATTATCGGCGGCTGGTGCTTGGACATCCTATCTGACTGAGGAACTCCGCGTCCTGTCTGGTAGCTATGCTCGGACCATCTCAGGTGTGCCGGAGCCACGGCCGAAAGAGAAAGCAGCCTTGACACTAGCTCAAGGACCATATAATCAAGCTCTCGGTCTTTGGTATGCTGGTCAGAAATTTTCCCCTGAAGCAAAAGCAGATGTAGAGCATAAAGTGGCCGCCATGATTGAGGTTTATAAGTCGCGTTTGACGACAGCAGACTGGCTGGCTAAGGAGACACGCGATAAGGCTATCGTTAAGCTCAATGTCATCACGCCACATATCGGCTATCCAGAAAAATTGCCAGAAACTTATGCGAAAAAAGTAATTGATGAAAAATTGAGCTTGGTGGAGAATGCTCGAAACTTAGCAAAAATTTCCATTGCGCATACGTGGAGCAAGTGGAATCAGGAAGTGGACCGCAGTGAATGGCACATGCCGGCCCATCTGGTCAATGCCTACTATGACCCGCAGCAAAATCAGATTGTTTTTCCAGCAGCTATTCTCCAAGCGCCATTTTATGATTTGCATCAATCCTCATCAGCTAACTACGGTGGAATCGGTGCGGTGATTGCCCATGAAATTTCTCATGCCTTTGATTCAAACGGAGCTTCATTTGACGAACACGGAAGTCTGAAGGACTGGTGGAAACCAGAAGACTATGAGGCTTTCACAGAACGGACGCAAAAGGTTATCGACCAGTTCGAAGGTCAGGATTCTTACGGAGCCAAAGTTAATGGCAAGCTGACCGTATCTGAAAATATCGCCGACCTAGGTGGTATTGCCGCAGCTTTAGAAGCAG
Source organism: Streptococcus sp. Marseille-P7376 (assembly GCF_902460385.1). Taxonomy (NCBI): domain Bacteria; kingdom Bacillati; phylum Bacillota; class Bacilli; order Lactobacillales; family Streptococcaceae; genus Streptococcus; species Streptococcus sp. Marseille-P7376. The sequence goes on along the minus strand of NZ_CABPTS010000005.1, from coordinate 77,696 downwards.
CCAAGAAGGAAGCGGACTTCTCTGCTGAGGAATTCTTTACTAACTTTGCCCGCATTTGGCGGATGAAAGCACGGCCAGAGTTCATGCAGATGTTGGCTAGCGTGGATGTCCATGCCCCAGCCAAGCTCCGGACCAATATCCAGCTGCCCAACTTTGATGACTTCTTTACGACCTTTGATGTCAAAGAAGGAGATGGCATGTGGCGCAGCCCGGAAGAGCGGGTTGTGATTTGGTAAAATTCTTTAAGAATCAACCTGATAATTCATTAAAAAACCTGTTCAGGAACGGCTTAAACGGCCTTCCCGAACAGGTTTTTATAGTTCTTTGATTTCTTTCATATAGCCGGCCGTGATGATACCAGCGGGCAGAGCCACAATGGCGATTCCTAAAAAGGAGGAAATCATAGTAATAATTTTTCCAGTCGTTGAAACTGCGTAAATATCACCATAGCCAACAGTCGTTAAGGAGATGGTTGCCCAGTAGAGGGCGTCAAAAAAGTTAGGGAAGGTGCTGGGCTCTACATTAAACATGACGAGGGCAGAAATAAAGATATAGCTAAGCGCTAAAATTCCTACAATAATCAGATTGTCTTTCTGTTTTTTTAAGACGTTGGTCATGATCTGGATGTTCTTAGAATAACGGAAAAATTTAAAAATACGCAAAGTACGAAGCATCCGCAAAATCTTAAAAAGTCGCAGGCTGTTATTTAATAAAAAGAGGGACGGCAGAATACAGAGTAAATCAGCTAAGGCCAGAAAAGTAAAAGGATAAAGCAGAAAAGAAATTTTTCCTTTCTGCAATTTATAATCTGCGGTTACAAGCCGAAGTATGTAGTCAATAATAAAAATAATCGTTGACACAAGATCAATCCACATGAAGATTCCTGAGTGACTTTTGCTAGTCAGTGGGATTAAGCTGCTGAGGATGACAAAGATCATAAAAATATCATAGGCTTCTTCAATAAAACTTTCCTGTTGATGGGGCTCAATAATCTGAAACAAAGTCTTTCTCATCTTCATACCTCTTCCTTTTTAACTTGATTTTAAATTTATTCTATCGGTTTTTGAGGATAAGTCAAGGTAAATTATCAAAGATTTTATCAATTCCCTTTCTTCGGCGTCTTTCAAAATCCCTTGAAAATGGTATAATAGATAGAAACGTGGCTAGAACACGGAAAAGATCGTTGGAGAGTAAATGATTATGGCAACTTACAATCACAAAGAAATCGAGCCTAAGTGGCAGAAATACTGGGCTGAGCACCATACATTCAAGACAGGTACCGACAAGGACAAGCCTAACTTTTATGCGCTGGATATGTTTCCTTATCCATCAGGAGCGGGGCTCCATGTAGGGCATCCGGAGGGCTACACGGCGACAGATATCCTCAGCCGCTACAAGCGGGCTCAGGGCTATAACGTCCTGCATCCTATGGGCTGGGATGCCTTTGGTCTGCCAGCTGAGCAGTATGCTATGGATACAGGGAATGACCCAGCTGACTTTACAGCAGAAAACATTGCTAACTTCAAACGCCAAATCAATGCGCTTGGTTTTTCTTACGACTGGGATCGGGAAGTCAATACCACTGACCCCAACTACTACAAGTGGACCCAATGGATTTTCACCAAGCTTTATGAAAAAGGTCTGGCTTATGAAGCTGAGGTGCCAGTAAACTGGGTGGAAGAGCTGGGAACGGCTATTGCCAATGAGGAAGTTCTGCCAGACGGAACATCTGAGCGCGGTGGCTATCCAGTTGTCCGCAAACCAATGCGCCAATGGATGCTGAAAATCACAGCCTATGCAGAGCGTTTGCTCAATGACTTAGAGGAGCTGGACTGGCCTGAGTCTATCAAGGACATGCAGCGCAACTGGATCGGTAAGTCAATCGGTGCCAATGTAACCTTCAAGATTAAGGGTACAGACAAGGGCTTCACCGTCTTTACGACTCGTCCGGACACCCTTTTTGGTGCGACCTATGCTGTTTTGGCTCCAGAGCATGTACTTGTTGATGCTATCACAAGTGCAGAACAAGCCCAAGCAGTAGCAGACTACAAACACGCAGCCAGCCTCAAATCCGACCTCGCTCGGACTGATTTGGCTAAGGAGAAGACCGGTGTCTGGACAGGAGCTTATGCCATCAATCCTGTCAACGGTAAGGAAATTCCAATCTGGATTGCCGACTATGTGCTTGCTAGCTATGGAACTGGTGCCATCATGGCTGTTCCTGCACACGACGAGCGCGACTGGGAGTTTGCTAAGCAGTTTGATTTAGAGATTATTCCGGTTCTAGAGGGTGGCAATGTTTCTGACGCTGCTTATACAGAGGACGGTCCGCATATTAACTCTGGCTTCCTAGATGGCTTGGACAAGGCTACCGCGATTGACAAGATGGTTGCTTGGCTGGAAGCAGAAGGTGTCGGAAATGAAAAAGTCACCTATCGACTGCGCGACTGGCTCTTTAGCCGTCAGCGCTACTGGGGTGAACCAATTCCCATCATTCATTGGGAAGATGGCACTTCAACGGCTGTTCCTGAAAATGAACTGCCGCTTGTCTTGCCTGTAACCAAGGATATCCGCCCTTCTGGTACTGGTGAAAGCCCTCTGGCCAATCTGACTGACTGGCTGGAAGTGACTCGGGAAGATGGTGTCAAAGGACGCCGCGAAACCAATACCATGCCTCAATGGGCAGGTTCCAGTTGGTATTACCTGCGTTATATTGACCCGCATAACAATGAGAAATTAGCGGACGAAGATCTGCTCAAGGCTTGGCTTCCAGTTGACATTTACATCGGCGGTGCGGAACACGCTGTACTCCATCTCCTCTACGCTCGCTTCTGGCATAAATTCCTCTATGATATCGGAGTGGTTCCGACCAAAGAGCCTTTCCAAAAACTCTTTAACCAAGGAATGATTCTGGGGACTAGCTACCGTGATAGCCGTGGTGCTCTAGTGGCGACGGACAAGGTGGAAAAACGCGATGGCTCCTTCTTTAACATCGAAACTGGGGAAGAACTAGAGCAAGCGCCTGCTAAGATGTCTAAATCTCTGAAGAATGTGGTTAACCCAGACGATGTAGTGGAGCAATATGGTGCTGATACACTACGTGTCTATGAAATGTTCATGGGGCCGCTGGATGCATCCATCGCTTGGAGTGAAGAAGGTCTGGAAGGTAGCCGTAAGTTCCTGGATCGGGTCTATCGTCTCCTTAACTCTAAGGAGCTGGTCTCTGAAAATAGCGGAGCCTTGGACAAGGTCTACCACGAAACAGTCAAGGCTGTCACAGAGCAGATTGAGGAGCTCAAGTTCAACACAGCTATTGCCCAGCTCATGATCTTTGTCAACGCAGCCAACAAGGAAGAAAAGCTCTATGTCGAATACGCTAAAGGCTTTGTTCAACTATTGGCGCCTTTTGCACCGCACTTGGCTGAAGAACTCTGGCAGGCAGTAGCTCAAACTGGCAAGAGCATTTCCTACGTAGCTTGGCCAACTTATGATGAAAGCAAGCTAGTCGAGGCAGAGGTCGAAATCGTCGTCCAAATCAAGGGTAAAGTTCGTGCTAAGTTAGTCGTAGCCAAGGATCTGAGCCGTGAGGAACTGCAAGAAATCGCTCTGGCAGATGAGAAAATTAAATCTGAAATTGCCGGAAAAGAAGTCGTGAAAGTGATTAGTGTGCCAAATAAACTAGTTAATATCGTGGTGAAATAATCAGTTTGTTTGTTGCATTTGCAGGGACATAGTCAAGTACAATATTGGGCTTGAGAAGGCCATTATTACTAAATATAAAAGAGACCTCGAGAATATTTTTCTCGAGGTCTTTTACTGGCGATTTTAAATATTTATTAAGTCAGTCAAGTTGATTTCGGGATTAAGAGAAACTAAATGATAGCGGACATGTGCTTCAGGGTTGGAAATAGGTATCATTACTCGGTCGTCCTGAATCTTTTCTCTTTCTTGGCTGAGATTAGTTGCAAAGCGGGGAAGTGTAGAATTGTAGGCCAATTCTTCAAACTCAAAGCGGTTGGACTGGATCAGAAATTTTGAAGCTGGCATTTTTTCTTGAACCAATTCATTCCAAAATCCAATTTGATCCATTAGGAGAAAGTTATAACCATTGATTGCCTCGAAGCTAACGGACTCTAGACGAGCCAAATCATGACCCGTCGTGACTGCGATGGCGAGTTCCTCCTGTAGATAAGGTAGACAGGTCGTTTGATTCTGCTCATACGCAAATGGGAGAACAGCTAGGTCGATTTCTCTCTTCTCAATAGCTTCCATTACCTTGTGGATAGAGCAAATTTGATGGCTAATTTGTTTATTGGGATAGAGGGTGGTTAACTGTGGCAGCAGAGACCAAAGTGGTGCAGGAGCGACTGAAGCAATTGTAATGGTTTTGAGGCTTTGATCAAACTGTCTGACTTCTTTGATACCCTGCTGACTAGTACTTAAAATTCTGTGCGCAACTTCAACAGCACGCTCTCCTGTTTCATTCAACGAAATCCGATTAGCACTGCGGTCAAAAAGGGGAACACCAAAATCTTCTTCCAAGTGTTGCATGGAACGTGATAAGGAAGGTGTCGAAATGAGGAATTTCTCTGCAACTTTAGAGAGAGTTCCTAATTCTTTAAAGGCGACGAGCTGTTCGAGTTCTTCTAGATTAAGCATGTTTACCTCTTTCTCACTTTTCGTTTTATGAAAACTAGCTTGCTTTATTACTAGTGTACAAAATTTTCAAGCGGGTGTAAACTAGAAGTATCAAAAGAAACAAGGGGATACAAAATATGTTTTACAAAACTTTAAATAACAAGGTTAAAATGCCACAATTAGGATTTGGAGTCTACCAAACACCGGTAGATGAAACCAAGCGTGCAGTTCTTGATGCTATCGAAGTCGGTTATCGTGCCTTTGATACCGCTCAATCTTATGGCAATGAATCAGGTGTGGGAGAAGCTATCAAGGAATCTGGCCTTCCGCGGGAAGAATTTTTCATCACCACCAAGATTTGGATTAGCAATGCTGGCTATGAGAAGGCCAAGGCATCCATTGAAGAATCCTTGCAAAAAATGCAAACAGATTATATCGATCTTTTGCTGATTCATCAGCCTTTCGGTGATTACTATGGAACTTACAAAGCTATGGAGGAAGCCTACAAGGCTGGTAAGCTCCGTGCTATTGGGGTTTCAAACTTCTCACCAGATCGTTTTATCGATTTGCAGCATTTTGTAGAAATCAAGCCAGCTGTAAATCAGATTGAAACGCACATCTTTCAACAGCAAAAAGTGGCCAAGACTTATTTAGATAAATACAACTGCCAAATCGAATCTTGGGGACCTTTTGCAGAAGGGCGCAATGATTTCTTCAATACGCCAACTCTAAAAGAAATTGGAGAAAAATATGAGAAATCTGTTGCTCAAGTAGCACTGCGTTTTCTTCTTCAAAGTGATGTTGTGGTGATTCCTAAGTCTGTTCGCAAAGAACGCATGCAGGAAAACTTCAATATCTTTGACTTTGAATTGACGGCAGAAGAGATGGCAGCCATTCAAGATTTAGATCAAGAAAAATCTCTCTTCTTTGACCATCAAGATCCAGAAACAGCAGAATTTTTCATGACATTGGTAAAATAGCAAGATTGAATTTTTAGGGAAGTTAAAATCTAAGCAAAGGAAGAAAAATTATGTCAAAAATCAAACAAACAGCAGGGAGAGATGCCCTAGGTGACTTTGCACCAGAATTTGCCTATTTTAATGATGATATTCTCTTTGGAGAAAATTGGAATAACCAAGATATTGACCTGAAAACAAGATGTATTATCACGGTTGTAGCACTGATGGCATCCGGTATCACAGATCAATCCTTGTCTTACCATCTTGCAAATGCTAAGAAGCATGGGGTAAGCAAAAAAGAAATTGCTGCCATCATTACGCATGTGGCTTTTTATGCAGGCTGGCCAAAAGCATGGGCCGTTTTCAACCTAGCTAAAGCACTCTGGACGGAGGATGTCCCGTCAGACGCTAGTGCAAAAGAAGCTTATCAAGCTTCAATATTTTTTCCAATTGGACAAGACAATAGTGCCTATGAACAATACTTTGTGGGTCAATCCTATTTAGCTCCAATCTCGGATGGAGCTTTCCCAATCTTTAATATTACTTTCGAACCAGGCTGTCGCAATCATTGGCATAGCCATAGAGCTACTAAAGGCGGGGGACAAGTCATTATCTGTGTGGGTGGTCAAGGACATTATCAAGAATGGGGAAAAGAGCCTATGAAACTCCAACCTGGTGACACCGTTACCATCCCAGCCAATACAAAGCACTGGCATGGTGCTAGCAAGGATTCTTGGTTCTCTCATTTAGCTTTTGAAATTCCTGGTGAAAATACTAGTACGGAATGGAGTGAGCCTGTGTCTGAAGAAGACTATTTCAAAGCACAAGAGTAATACGTTTTATACCCTCACGCATTCTGACTTCATACAAAAATTTACAAAAAGTGTATAATAAAAGTGATAAACTAATAGAAAAGGAGTGGTTCTATGAAGAAAACAGTCTATACAAAAGCTGGTCAGGTTGGCCTTGTTGAAGTGGACCGTCCGCAAATCATTGAGGCAGATGATGCCATTATTCGGATCGTTCGGACCTGTGTCTGTGGTTCAGACCTGTGGCATTATCGCAATCCAGATATTGAAAAAGGCCATCAGAATAGCGGGCACGAAGCGATTGGTATCGTTGAGGCAATTGGTGATGGAGTGACGACCGTTAAACCTGGCGATTTTGTTATTGCTCCATTTACTCATGGATGCGGGGAATGTGATGCTTGTCGAGCAGGATATGATGGCACCTGTGATCGTCATATTGGCAATAACTGGTCAGATGGCGTGCAAGCAGAATATATGCGCTTCGAATTTGCCAACTGGTCTCTTATAAAAATCCCAGGACAACCGTCAGACTATACAGAAGGTATGCTAAAGTCCCTCTTGACTCTTGCGGATGTGATGCCAACTGGCTATCATGCTGCGCGTGTGGCAGATGTGAAACCTGGTGATAAGGTGGTCGTGATTGGTGATGGGGCTGTTGGGCAATGCGCTGTTATTGCTGCGAAAATGCGCGGTGCTTCCCAAATTGTTCTCATGAGTCGCCATGAAGACCGACAAAAAATGGCCTTGGAGTCAGGTGCAACTGCTGTTGTTGCGGAACGCGGCGAAGAAGGTATTGCCAAGGTGCGTGAGATTCTAGGTGGTGGTGCTGATGCAGCTCTGGAATGCGTGGGAACAGAAGCGGCTGTTGATCAAGCGCTTGGAGTCCTTCACAATGGTGGTCGGATGGGCTTTGTTGGGGTTCCTCACTATAATAATCGCGCGATCGGTTCAACTTTTGCCCAAAACTTAACTGTAGCAGGAGGCGCAGCCTCTGTCACGACTTACGACAAACAGTTCTTGCTGAAAGCTGTCCTTGATGGGGATATTAATCCAGGTCGCGTCTTTACTTCAAGCTATAAACTAGAAGATATTGACCAAGCATATAAGGATATGGATGAACGCAAGACCATTAAGGCTATGATTGTCATGGATTAACAAAGCATGGCTGGAGTTGGAGCAAGATGATCTTCACTTTGACGACTCCTTAGTTATAAGATTCTCATATTAGATATATCTAACTAAAAAGTGAACAAGGAAGAATTCTGACTATTACAGAAGACTATTTTGTTCGTTTTTTATATTTTAGTTTGAACTTGTGTCCCAAGCTTATTTCTTTATTCATGGGATGGATTTTTATCTTAAATCGTGGAACTTTTCTCATTTTCTTGTTTTTCCTTGTATTAGACAGAGATTTTATTTATAATGATTATAAATAAAAAGGAAGAAGTTTTAGAATGGAAGAACATAAAATTGACAAGAACTTTAGTGGCCGGTTGAATATTTTGAGGGCAGGGGTTCTGGGAGCCAACGACGGGATTATTTCTATAGCTGGTGTAGTAATTGGGGTGGCCAGTGCCACTCAGGATGTCTGGATTATCTTTTTATCTGGTTTAGCTGCCGTCTTTGCTGGGGCATTTTCTATGGCTGGTGGAGAGTATGTTTCTGTTTCTACTCAAAAGGATACAGAGGAAGCTGCAGTAACTAGGGAGCGGGAACTTTTGATGAAAAATCCAGACATCGCTAGGCAGTCTCTCTATGCAGCCTATGTCCAAAATGGCGAGTGCGAGACCTCTGCCCAACTCCTGACCAATCGGGCTTTCTTGCAGGATCCGCTCAAGGCCTTGGTGGAGGAAAAGTACGGTATCGAGGTAGAGGAGTTTACCAATCCCTGGCAGGCGGCTCTCTCTAGTTTTATCGCTTTTGCGATTGGAGCTCTTTTCCCGATGCTCACAATTATCCTGCTTCCTGCTAGCATCCGTATTTGGGCGACGGTCCTGATTGTAGCTTTGGCTCTATTGGGAACGGGCTACACCAGCGCTAAACTAGGTAAAGCTCCGATTAAAAATGCCATGATTCGAAATCTAGCCATTGGTCTTTTGACCATGGCCGTGACCTATCTGGTAGGGCAGTTCTTTGCAGTTTAAGGGCTCTTGAAAGTCGGGAAGCGGTATTTCCTAGCGTCCTTTTATTTGTAAACGGAAAACGGTGTTTTAGAAATCAGTTGTCAGATTAAAAGTAGGCTGTCGTCAGTTTGTAAGGTCAAGATAGTATTGGTGTAGCTTCAAAATCCTTGTCCTGATAAGGTTCATAGGATTTTTAAAAGGAACTATACCAATTTTTTGTTGACAAAATCTGAATAGGTGTGTATACTGTTTCTGTCTGTGAATGAAAAGATAAAAAAGACTATACCAATTTTGAATCAAGGAGGAGCTAGCCTTTTGTCAGCAAAAGGTTAGAAGTAAAACTATGTGTGGAATCGTCGGAGTGGTGGGGAACCGCAATGCAACAGATATTTTGATGCAAGGGCTTGAAAAGTTAGAGTACCGAGGCTATGATTCGGCTGGAATTTTTGTTACAACAGGGAAAAAATCCAGCTTGGTTAAGTCTGTTGGCCGGATTGCTGATCTTCGTGCAAAGATTGGCATCGATGTAGCTGGCTCAACTGGTATCGGCCACACGCGCTGGGCAACCCATGGGAAACCAAGTGAGAATAATGCCCATCCCCACACCTCTCAGACGGGTCGCTTTGTGATGGTTCACAACGGCGTGATTGAAAATTATCTGGATATCAAAAATAACTATCTTGCTGACCATGATTTTAAAGGGCAGACAGATACAGAAATTACAGTCCATTTGATTGGAAAATTTGCAGAAGAAGACGGACTCTCTGTTCTAGATGCTTTCCGCAAGGCTCTTCACATTATCGAAGGTTCCTACGCTTTTGCTTTGGTAGATGCCGAAGATCCTTCTACAATCTACGTTGCTAAAAACAAGTCTCCGCTTTTGATTGGCTTGGGCGAAGGCTGCAACATGATCTGCTCCGATGCCATGGCTATGATTCGTGAGACCAGCGAATATATGGAAATCCATGATAAAGAGCTGGTTATCGTGACTGCAAATAGTGTAGAAGTGCAAGACTACGAAGGCAATGTTCTTGAACGGGGCAGCTATACAGCTGAGCTGGATCTGTCTGATATCGGCAAAGGCACTTATCCTTACTACATGTTGAAGGAAATTGATGAGCAGCCGACCGTGATGCGCAAGCTGATCAGCACCTATGCGGATGAAAATAATAAGATGCTGATTGATCCTGCCATCATCAAGACAGTCCAAGAAGCTGATCGCATTTATATCATTGCTGCTGGAACTTCTTATCATGCTGGTTACGCTTCTAAACGAATGCTGGAAGAGCTGACGGATACGCCAGTTGAGCTGGGCATTTCTTCTGAATGGGGCTATGCCATGCCACTCCTCAGCAAGAAACCACTCTTCATCTTCATCAGCCAATCTGGTGAGACAGCAGATAGCCGCCAAGTCTTGGTCAAGGCTAATGAGTTGGGCATTCCTAGCCTGACAGTAACCAATGTGCCAGGTTCAACCTTGTCTCGGGAAGCCAAGCACACCTTGCTTCTCCATGCTGGACCAGAAATCGCCGTGGCTTCAACCAAAGCCTACACCGCGCAAATCGCTGCCCTAGCTTTCTTAGCCAAGGCAGTCGGTGATGCCAACGGCAACGAAAAAGCCAAGAATTTTGATTTGGTTCATGAGCTGTCTATCGTAGCCCAGTCTATTGAGGCCATTCTTTCTGAGAAAGAGCTGATTGACAGCAAGGTGCGTGATTTGTTAGTAGATACTCGCAGTGCCTTTTACATCGGCCGTGGTCAGGACTATTATGTGGCGATGGAAGCCAGCCTCAAGCTCAAGGAAATTTCCTATATCCAGTGTGAAGGCTTTGCGGCAGGCGAGCTTAAGCATGGTACGATTTCCCTGATTGAAGAGGGGACTCCTGTGCTGGCCCTACTCTCAGATGAAGTCCTGTCTAGTCATACTCGCGGTAATGTCTCTGAAGTTGTAGCGCGTGGAGCCAAGGTTTTGACGATTGCTGAGGAAAATGTGGCTAAGGACGAAGATGACATTGTCTTGAGTCAAGTTCACCCTTATTTGTCTCCGATTTCGATGGTGGTACCGACCCAGCTGATTGCTTATTTTGCAACCTTGCACCGTGGTTTGGATGTGGATAAACCGCGCAATCTCGCTAAGTCTGTTACTGTAGAATAAGAGCAGTAGCTGATTATCTAGTAGAATCTTGAAAACTTCAGATATTGAAGGTCCCCTAATTTTAGTTTAGGGGATTCTTTGTTTTTATTAATCAGTATTATCAAGTAAAGGAATGTTTCTAAATTAGTTTGGTGGAATCTTTTTCTTTGAGTTATTAAAAATTATGTAAATTTTTTATTCAAACCTATTGACAAGGGGTAAAAAAGAATGTATAATTACAACTGTAAACAAAAAAGTTTACACAGGATTTATTCAGAAGATGAGGAAATAGCCAGAAGGCATTTATTTTTTACAGGAGGCAAAATTATGTAAAATCATATTCTTCTGGAGCAGATAGAATTCATCCATAAAATAAAAGACTAGAACAGTCTTAATTTTTGGAAATCGAATAAGTTATGTAAAATAATAGATAGGAGAAAATCTCCCAAATGAATATTTATAGTAGATAAGGAAAAGATTTCTTATCTAAAATTTCAGCAAAAATAAAAATTATGTAAAAAAATATAAAAAAGTGAGGCAATGCTATGAACAACAACTACAACAATTTTAACAATATGGACGACCTTTTCAACCAACTCATGGGGCGCATGGGTGGCTACAACAGTGAAAATCGTCGTTATTTAATCAATGGTCGAGAGGTAACGCCGGAAGAGTTTGCCCAGTACCGGGCTACTGGCAAGCTCCCTGGTCAAGGAGCAGGTGAGCAGACTGGACAAACCACTGCTCATGGGCCAAAACAAGATGGTATTCTGGCTAAGCTAGGACGTAATCTGACCCAGGAAGCGCGTGAGGATAAGCTGGATCCGGTCATTGGCCGCAATAAGGAAATTCAGGAAACTGCTGAAATTCTTTCACGTCGGACCAAGAATAATCCAGTTCTGGTCGGGGATGCCGGTGTCGGAAAGACAGCCGTCGTAGAAGGATTGGCCCAGGCTATCGTCAATGGTGACGTGCCAGCGGCCATCAAGAACAAGGAAGTTATTTCTATTGATATTTCCGGCCTAGAAGCCGGCACTCAGTATCGTGGCAGCTTTGAGGAAAATATCCAAAACTTGGTCAATGAAGTCAAGGAATCCGGCAATATTATTCTCTTCTTTGATGAAATCCATCAAATTCTGGGTGCAGGATCTACTGGCGGAGATAGCGGTTCTAAGGGACTGGCAGATATTCTCAAACCGGCCCTTTCGCGCGGTGAGCTGACCGTCATCGGGGCTACTACTCAGGACGAGTACCGCAATACCATTCTCAAAAATGCAGCTCTGGCTCGTCGTTTCAATGAAGTTAAGGTCAATGCACCGTCTGCCGAAGATACCTATAAGATTCTCCAAGGTATCCGCGACTTGTACGAAAAGCACCACAATGTGATCCTGCCGGATGAAGTGCTGAAAGCAGCAGTGGATTACTCTGTCCAGTATATTCCGCAGCGGAGTCTGCCGGACAAGGCGATTGACCTGGTTGATGTGACAGCTGCCCACTTAGCAGCCCAGCATCCAGTGACCGATGTCCACACGGTTGAGCGTGAGATTGCTGAGCAGAAGGCTAAGCAGGAAGCAGCTGTTGAGAAAGAAGATTATGAAGCAGCTTTGAATGCCAAGACCCGCATTGAAGAGCTGGAAAAGAAAATTCAAAACCACACCGAGGACATGAAGGTGACGGCTACGGTCAACGATGTAGCGGAGTCTGTTGAACGGATGACGGGAGTGCCTGTCTCTCAGATGGGGGCCAGCGACATTGAGCGCCTCAAGGGCATGAATGACCGTCTCAAAGCAAAGGTGATTGGCCAAGACAAGGCTGTAGAAGCTGTAGCAAGAGCCATCCGCCGTAATCGCGCAGGATTTGATGAAGGCAACCGTCCAATTGGAAGCTTCCTCTTCGTTGGTCCAACAGGCGTCGGCAAGACCGAACTGGCTAAGCAGCTGGCTCTGGATATGTTTGGTACTAAGGAAGCCATCATCCGTCTGGATATGTCTGAATACTCTGACCGGACCGCGGTTTCCAAACTGATTGGTACTACTGCGGGCTATGTCGGCTATGATGACAACAGTAATACCCTGACCGAGCGTGTACGCCGCAATCCTTACTCTATCATCCTCTTGGATGAGATTGAAAAGGCGGATCCACAGGTGATTACCCTTCTCCTTCAAGTTCTGGATGACGGTCGTTTGACAGATGGTCAAGGGAATACTGTCAACTTCAAGAACACGGTCATCATTGCAACTTCCAATGCCGGATTTGGCTATGAAGCTGGCTTGGAAGAGGATGCAGAGAAACCTGAACTGATGGACCGACTCAAACCTTATTTCCGTCCAGAGTTCCTCAATCGTTTCAACGCGGTTATTGAGTTCTCTCATCTTAAGAAAGAAGATTTGATGGAGATTGTAGATCTCATGTTGATTGAAGTCAATCAAACTCTCAGCAAGAAAGAGATTGATCTGGCTGTATCAGATGCAGCTAAGGAATTCCTGCGCGATGCTGGTTACGACCAAGTCATGGGAGTTCGTCCGCTCCGCCGTGTCATCGAGCAGCAAATTCGTGACAAGGTGACCGACTTCCACTTGGATAATCTAGATGCTAAGCACTTGACTGCAGATATGGAAGATGGTGTTCTGGTTATTCGTGAAAAATCAGCAACAGATGGTACTGAAAAAGCTTAAAAATTTTCTGAAATAAAATCCAGTTGATTTTCAGCTGGATTTTTCTACTTTTTTATGCAAAATAAGCATTTATATATATAAATATAGTAGAAAAGGTGTATAATAGTTTAGAAGAGATTAATTTTAGGAAAGGATTTAAGGATGAAAAGATTGGATATTACATCAATGTCTGATTATAAAAAGGTAGAAGCAGTCGTTCAGTTGCTAATCAATGGTACTTTGACCAGTTACCGTGTTGCTACCGATGCAAATGTCAGCAAAATGAGCATCTTGACTTTAGCTAAAGGCACTAGCAAGATTAAGAATATCACTTATCAAACAGCGCTTGCTTTAATTGAATGGTATGAAGAAAACCATGAAAAGTATGGGATTACAATAAAGAATTAGGCAGAATATTTGAATGCTAGAAGACCATGAGTGTATAAACTCATGGTTTTTATTTACCTTGTCTCTGACTCAGAGTCAATTTTAATAGGTATAATATTGTTATTAGTTTTGTGTTTTCCTGCGGATTGAAAATGAGTAAGAAAATGAGAAAAGATTTTTATGTCGTCGGACGCAGTGATCTCTTGGTTTTGACAGCTGAGCTTGTTCAATTCCGGTTTCTTCTGAAAAAACTAGGAAGACATGACTGGCAGGAAGCTGAAAGACTGATGGTTTGGGGAGAAAAGCGCTTCCGTTATTGCTAGAAAGACAAAATTATACTATAATAGTAGATGTAGAATAGAAAAAGAAGGTGATTGCGCTTGCTGAGTAAGCGCTCTTATTTTCGAAAGGAGAACTCAATGTCACAATTATCAGTTAATGCCATTCGCTTTTTAGGGATTGACGCAATTGAAAAGTCTAAGTCAGGTCACCCTGGTGTGGTCATGGGCGCTGCGCCGATGGCTTATGACTTGTTTACTAAGCAACTGCGTATCAATCCAGAAGAGCCAAACTGGATTAACCGCGACCGCTTCGTTCTGTCTGCAGGACACGGCTCTATGTTGCTCTACGCATTACTTCATCTTTCTGGTTTTAAGGATGTTAGCATAGAAGAAATCAAGAACTTCCGCCAATGGGGTTCTAAGACACCAGGTCACCCAGAGTTTGGCCACACAGCTGGTGTTGATGCGACGACTGGACCATTGGGACAAGGGATTTCTACAGCGACTGGTTTTGCTCAGGCAGAGCGTTTCTTGGCAGCTAAGTATAACCGTGATAGCTATCCGATTTTTGACCATTATACCTATGTCATCTGTGGCGACGGTGATTTGATGGAAGGGGTTTCATCTGAAGCGGCTTCCTATGCTGGTTTGCAAAAGCTGGATAAGCTGGTTGTTCTCTATGATTCAAATGATATCAACTTAGATGGAGAGACTAAGGACTCCTTTACAGAAAATGTCCGTGCTCGCTATGACGCTTACGGTTGGCACACTGCTTTGGTGGAAGACGGAACAGACCTTGCAGCCATTGATGCAGCTATCAATGCAGCGAAAGCTTCTGGTAAGCCGTCTTTGATTGAAGTCAAGACTATTATCGGTCATGGCGCGCCAAACAAGCAAGGTACGAATGCTGTTCACGGTGCGCCTCTTGGAGCAGAAGAAGCGGAAGCTACTCGTAAAGCCTTGGGCTGGGACTATGCACCATTTGAGATTCCTGAGGAAGTCTATGCTGACTACCGTACAAATGTAGCAGAGCGTGGTGCAACAGCATACGATGCATGGAAACAGCTAGTAGAGGACTACAAGCAAGCCCATCCAGAATTAGCTGAAGAAGTAGCAGCCATCATTGCTGGTCAGGATCCAGTAGAGATCAAACCAGAAGATTTCCCAGTGCTTGAAAATGGCTTCTCTCAAGCGACCCGTAATTCTAGTCAGGATGCCCTCAATGCAGCAGCTAAGGTGCTTCCAACTTTCCTTGGCGGTTCTGCTGACTTAGCTCACTCCAATATGACCTATATCAAGGAAGATGGCCTGCAAGATGATGCCCACCGTCTCAACCGCAACATCCAATTTGGTGTGCGCGAGTTTGCTATGGGAACAATTCTCAACGGTATGGCGCTTCATGGTGGTCTTCGCGTCTATGGTGGTACCTTCTTCGTCTTCTCAGACTATGTTAAGGCAGCTGTCCGTTTGTCTGCCCTTCAAGGTTTGCCAGTGACTTATGTCTTCACGCACGACTCCATTGCAGTTGGTGAAGATGGACCGACTCACGAGCCGATTGAGCATTTGGCTGGTCTGCGTGCTATTCCAAACCTGACTGTTTTCCGCCCAGCAGATGCGCGTGAAACTCAGGCGGCTTGGTATCTGGCCCTTAAGAGCCAGTCCACTCCGACTGCTTTGGTCTTGACTCGTCAGAATCTGACAGTTGAAGAAGGCACAGACTTTGACAAGGTATCTAAAGGAGCTTATGTGGTCTACGAAACAGGAGCAGATTTCGATACCATCTTGCTAGCTTCTGGTTCTGAGGTTAATTTGGCTGTCGCAGCTGCTAAAGCACTTGCAGCAGAAGGTGCTAAAATTCGCGTGGTCAGCGTACCATCAACAGAGCTTTTTGATGCTCAAGATGCAGCCTACAAAGAAGAAATTTTGCCAAATGCAGTTCGTCGCCGCGTAGCGATCGAGATGGCAGCTAGCCAGCCTTGGTACAAGTATGTCGGTCTAGACGGTGCAGTTATCGGAATTGACCAGTTCGGTGCATCTGCTCCAGCAGGAAAGGTGCTGGAAGAATACGGCTTTACAGTTGAGCACGTAGTAGAAGTTGTTAAAAATCTTAAATAAAAGAGAAAAAAATCAGGGTGCAAGTCATCCTGATTTTTTGGAAATCATTTTCCTACCTTGTCAAAATGGCCAAAATCTGCTATAGTAGTTACGATATGAATTCCAAAGGAGAAGAGAAATGAATCCAACAATGTTGATTGTTATGGTTGTGGTGATGGTGGGAATGATGTATTTCCAAGTACGGACACAGAAAAAGCAAGCTGAAAAACGTATGGAAAGCCTTAATAAACTGCAAAAAGGCTATGAGGTCATTACAATTGGTGGTCTTTATGGGACTATTGACGAAGTCGATTCAGAGCGTAAGACAGTTGTCTTGGATGTAGACGGTGTTTACCTGACATTTGAATTGACAGCTATCAAGACTGTTCTGCCACTGACAGAAGGTATTCCAGCTGCCGCAGGAGTAGAGGGTGATGTTGCTGTTTCTGAAGAAGATTCTGCAATTGAAGAATAATACTGATCATAGAGAGTCTGGGACAAAAGTCCGACCTCAAGTATAAAAAGCGAACAAAACTAGTTTTCTGGTAATCAGAATTCTGCTTTGTTCGCTTTTCGCATTTAATTATATATTTGAAGGGCTTAATAATTAAGATTTTTAAAAATTGAAATCTTTTTGTCCCAGACTCTTTTTCTTTTATAGGCATTTGTAAGTCCATATTTTACAATTTTATACTTGTAAAATACTATTGAAACTTGTTTGTGCGCACATCCATCTTTTCATTATCAGATCTGACAGACGAAAAGTCAGCTCTCCTGCCCACATTTAAAGGATTTATGATATAATGAAATGATAAAACTTTAAATAGGATAAAAAATATGTTTAGTTTTAAGAAAAAAGAAAAGTCAGATGAAGATTTGACTGTTCCCAAGCATCTAGGGATTATCATGGATGGCAATGGTCGTTGGGCCAAAAAGCGCATGCAGCCACGTATTTTTGGACACAAGGCAGGCATGGAAGCCCTGCAAGCGGTGACGATTGCAGCCAAGGAGATGGGCGTGCAGGTTTTGACTGTCTATGCCTTTTCAACGGAAAACTGGACGCGACCAGAAAAAGAAGTGTCCTTCATTATGAATTTGCCGGTTGAGTTTTATGATCGCTATGTGCCAGAACTGCACAGAAATAATGTGAAAATTCAAATGATTGGCGACACGAAGCGACTTCCTAAAGCAACATTTGAGGCCTTGGAGAAGGCTGAGGAGCTGACTCGCTTGAATACGGGGCTGATTTTGAATTTCGCCCTAAACTACGGCGGACGAGCTGAAATCAATCGAGCGGTCCAGAAGCTTGCCCAAGATGTTTTAGACGCTAAAGTCCAACCAGCGGATATTACAGAGGAAATGATTGGAGATTATCTCTATACCAGCAGTCTGCCTGCAAGTTTGCGGGATCCTGACTTAGTGATTCGTACGAGTGGCGAACTGCGCCTTAGCAATTTCCTGCCTTGGCAGACAGCATATAGTGAGCTTTATTTTACAGATATCCTTTGGCCGGATTTTGATGAAAATGCCCTGAAGGATGCGATTGTAGAGTATAATCGCCGCAATCGACGATTTGGCGGTGTGTAAGGGAGTAAGAAAAGATGAGTAAGGATTTACAAAAACGTCTTATTTTTGGAGGAATTGCCTTAGCTATTTTTATTCCTCTGGTGATGATGGGAGGTGTTGCCTTCCAGATTGGAGTTGGACTTTTTGCTATGCTGGCAGTGCATGAGCTGCTTCAGATGAAGGGGCTTCCGACAGCGACGCTGGAGGGGGGACTGGCCATGTTGGCAGCCTTTGTTTTGACTCTGCCACTTGAGAACTATCTGAAATTTTTACCCGTGGATGGTAATGTCGTGGCTTATGGCTTGATTGTCTTTGTCTTGCTGGGAGCGACTGTTTTGGGTTCTTCCTATAGCTTTGAAGATGCGGCTTATCCGATT
The DNA here is from genome assembly GCF_902460385.1 of Streptococcus sp. Marseille-P7376. Lineage (NCBI taxonomy): Bacteria > Bacillati > Bacillota > Bacilli > Lactobacillales > Streptococcaceae > Streptococcus > Streptococcus sp. Marseille-P7376. The sequence continues at coordinate 59,674 of NZ_CABPTS010000005.1, read as the reverse complement.
GCTTCTAGCTTTTATGTCGGGCTAGGTTTTAATGCTTTGATCGATGCCCGTTTGGTGAATGTGGATAAGGTTTTACTGGCCCTCTTTATCGTTTGGGCGACAGACAGTGGAGCTTATTTGGTCGGTACCCGCTACGGTCGCCGGAAATTGCTGCCAAAGGTGTCGCCAAATAAAACAGTCGAAGGCAGTCTGGGCGGTATCGCCTCAGCAGTGGTGGTTTCTGCAATTTTTATGATTGTTCGTCCGCAAGTTGCCACCCCTCATAGCTTTTTGACCATCCTGCTGTTGACCGTTATTTTCAGTATCGCTGGTCAATTTGGGGATTTGGTAGAAAGTGCCATCAAGCGTCATTTTGGCGTGAAAGATTCAGGTAAGTTTATTCCTGGGCACGGTGGTGTTTTGGACCGCTTTGACAGCTTGCTCTTTGTCTTTCCAATCATGCACTTCTTTGGCTTGTTCTAAAATAGCGAGTAAGAGAATTTAGGGAACAGATGCTAGTGAAAATAGCACCAATACGCAAGGCTGATAGTTCTTAAGGTGCGAGAGCTTTCGGCTAAGCGAGGGTAGGAAGTTTGGCTCAGCTCAAAAGCTTAGCTTCTTTCTGCTCTTTCTTTGCTTTCATGGTGTCTGCTTGTTGCTTGGGCTGGGGGCGATTTTGAACGGTTGTTTTATAATTGTTCAGTTGGTTATTAGCGTGCTTTGCCCTGCTTCACTACCGCTTGCAGCTTACGGCCTATCCGTTTCACATTTTCCGATGATAGGTTAAAAGTAGACGGAATAACTCTGATAAACATAGGAAGGATAAAATAAATTACAGAATGCAGATTATAACCTTTATCATTATTTTTGGCATTATTGTGGTAGTCCATGAATTTGGACATTTCTACTTTGCCAAAAAATCAGGAATTCTAGTTCGAGAGTTTGCCATTGGGATGGGGCCGAAAATCTTTGCCCATATTGGCAAGGATGGAACAGCCTACACGATTCGGATTCTGCCGCTAGGTGGCTATGTCCGCATGGCTGGCTGGGGCGAAGATTCTACGGAAATCAAAACGGGTACGCCAGCTACTTTAACCCTGAACACAGACGGAAAGGTCGTACAGATCAATCTGTCCAGCAAGAAAATCGATCAGACAGCCCTCCCCATGAATGTGACCAGCTTTGATTTTGAAGAAAAGCTGGAAATCACAGGGCTGGTCTTAGACGAGACCAAGACTTATTCTGTTGACCACGATGCGACCATTGTTGAGGAAGACGGAACGGAAGTTCGGATTGCTCCGCTGGATGTTCAGTATCAAAATGCGACGATTTGGGGACGCCTCATCACCAATTTTGCAGGCCCCATGAACAATTTCATTTTGAGTATTTTAGTTTTCATGCTTTTGGCCTTTCTCCAAGGCGGTGTCCAAGATGAAAACAGCAATCATTTTCAGGTGCTGGAAGGTGGCGCCGTTGCAAAGGCAGGGGTGAAAAGCAATGACCAGATTCTGAAAGTCAACAATTATGAGATTGCAAACTGGGGTGACCTAACCAACGCAGTGTCGGAAGCGACGAAAGATAAGGCAGATGCACCAAAACTGACCATCACTTATAAGAGTGGTAGCAAAATCCAGAAAGTGAACGTTGAGCCTAAAAAAGAAGGGAATCGCTACCTCTTGGGGGTTTCGCCTGCTATCAAGACTGGTTTTTGGGACAAGGTGGTCGGAGGCTTTACCGCTACTTGGACGACTACAGGTCGGATTTTGACGGCTTTGAAAGATTTGATTTTTAACTTTAATTTAAATAAATTAGGCGGTCCGGTTGCTATTTATAATGTCAGCAGTCAGGCAGCTCAGCAAGGATTGCCGGCTATTCTGAGTCTCTTAGCCATGCTGTCCCTTAATATCGGGATTTTTAATCTAATTCCGATTCCGGCTTTGGATGGGGGAAAAATTGTCCTCAATATCCTTGAGGCTATCCGTCGCAAACCCTTGAAACGTGAAACAGAAAGCTATGTTACTCTGGCGGGGGTGGCTGTCATGGTTGTTCTCATGATCGCTGTGACTTGGAATGATATTATGAAATTGTTCTTCTAACATTTTAAAAGACTGAAAAATATTCTATGAAGGAGTTTTGTTTTTATGAAACAAAGTAAAATGCTAATCCCAACGCTGCGTGAAATGCCAAGCGATGCTCAGGTTATCAGCCATGCCCTTATGTTGCGGGCTGGCTATGTTCGCCAAGTTTCTGCGGGAGTTTACTCTTATCTGCCACTGGCCAACCACGTCATTGAAAAAGCGAAAAAAATCATGCGGGAAGAGTTTGATAAGATTGGTGCGGTTGAAATGCTGGCGCCTGCTCTGCTCAGTGCGGACCTCTGGCGCGAGTCAGGTCGTTACGAGACCTATGGTGAAGACCTCTACAAGCTGAAAAATCGCGAAAAATCAGACTTCATCCTGGGTCCGACACACGAAGAGACTTTCACTTCCATTGTTCGTGACTCTGTTAAATCTTACAAGCAATTACCGCTCAACCTTTATCAAATCCAACCTAAGTACCGTGATGAAAAGCGTCCACGTAATGGACTTCTTCGTACCCGTGAGTTTATCATGAAAGACGGTTATAGTTTCCATGCCAACTATGATAGTTTGGATGTAACTTATGATGAATACAAATCTGCCTATGAAAAAATCTTTACTCGCAGCGAACTAGATTTCAAAGCCATTATCGGTGACGGTGGGGCTATGGGTGGTAAGGACAGTCAGGAATTTATGGCCATTACGCCTTCTCGTACAGACCTTGACCGTTGGGTTGTTTTGGACAAGTCAGTTGCCTCATTTGATGAGATTCCGGCAGAAGTGCAAGAAGAAATCAAGGCAGAATTGCTCAAATGGATGGTTTCTGGTGAAGACACGATTGCTTACTCTAGCGAGTCTAGCTATGCAGCCAACCTAGAAATGGCAACCAATGCTTATAAACCAAGCCAAAAGGTAGTAGCTGAAGCAGAGTTGGCGCGTGTGGCAACTCCTGACTGCAAGACTATTGACGAGGTGGCGGCTTTCCTACAAATTGATACAGAAGAAACAATCAAGACCTTGGTTTACATGGCTGATGACAAGCCTATCGTAGCCCTCCTTGTCGGCAATGACCAACTCAACGAAGTTAAACTGAAAAATCATCTGGGAGCTGATTTCTTTGAAGTCGCTAGTGAAGAGGATGTTCGTCAGCTCTTGGGGGCAGGCTTTGGCTCACTAGGCCCAGTCAATCTGCCAGAAGGCGTGAGAATCATCGCTGACCGCAAGGTGCAAGACCTGGCTAACACTGTGGTTGGCGCTAACGAAGATGGTTACCACCTGACTGGTGTTAATCCAGGCCGTGACTTTAGCCCTGAGTATGTGGATATCCGCGAAGTTCGTGAAGGAGAAGTGTCGCCGGACGGCCAAGGCATCCTCAAGTTTGCTCGTGGTATTGAGATTGGGCACATCTTCAAGCTGGGAACTCGCTATTCTGACAGCATGAACGCCAATGTCTTGGACGAAAATGGTCGAGCAGTGCCGATGATTATGGGCTGCTACGGTATCGGCGTCAGCCGTCTCCTTTCTGCTGTTATGGAGCAACATGCCCGCCTCTTTGTCAATAAAACGCCTAAGGGTGAATTCCGCTATGCTTGGGGAATCAACTTTCCTAAAGAGCTGGCACCGTTTGATGTGCATCTGATTCCAGTCAATGTCAAGGACAAGGAAGCTCTGGCTCTGACTGATCAAATCGAGGCTAACTTGCTAAATGCTGGTTATGAAGTCTTGGTGGACGATCGCAATGAGCGCGCTGGTGTCAAGTTCAGCGACAGCGATTTGATTGGTCTTCCAATCCGCGTGACGGTTGGTAAAAAAGCCGCAGAAGGCATTATTGAAGTCAAGATCAAAGCTACTGGCGATACCATTGAAGTCCACGCTGATAATCTGCTGGAAACTCTGTCCATTTTGACAAAATAAAATCAACTGCCAGTTTTGTCTGGCAGTTTTCTTTTGCTTAATGGCCTTGAAAATGCTATAGTAAGGGAAAACGGATTGGAGGACCGAATGATGGGATTATTCAGTGGTTTATTAGGCAATGCCTCTCAGAAAGATATTGACAAAGTTGAAAGAGAATTGGAGAATATTCTGACGCCAACAGAAAATGTGGAACTGGCTTTCAGTCTCATTCGCGATTTGATTGTTTTTACAGACGGACGCTTGATTTTGGTGGACAAGCAGGGAGTGACAGGCAAGAAAACGGCTTATAAGTCTTATCCTTATCGTTCTATTAGTCGCTTTTCAGTGGAAACGGCTGGTCACTTTGATCTAGACGCTGAGCTGAAAATCTGGGTTTCTAGCGCTGAGGATCCAGCTGAAACTCTGACCTTCCGGAGTGATAAAAGTGTCATTGCTATCCAAAAAGCCTTGGCAGAGGCGGTGCTGAGGTAAAACTCTGGACTTTCTTGTAGTATGAACGAAGAGCAGACAAGTTTGTCTGACTCTTTTTCTGTCGAAAAAAGTGCTGATTTATGGTAAAATAGGGTCACTACTGTACGAGGAAATGTCATGTCAAACAAGTTTGAAATTTTAATGCATCAGCTGGATATGCCACTGGAAATGAGAAATTCAGAGGCCTTTTTGAATGCAGAAATTGAGAAGGTTCTGGTCCACAAGGTCAGTCGGGTCTGGGAGTTTCATTTTTCTTTTGCGAATATTCTGCCTATTGAGATTTTTCGGGAATTGCAGAAGCGCTTAGCTCAAGAGTTTTCTAAGACGGGCAATCAAGCTGTTTTTGAAATCCACTGTCAGGCTCCGCAAGTGACTGATGACCTCTTGCAGGCTTATTACCAGCTGGCCTTTGAGGAGGGGCCTTGTGCCAGTCATGGCTTCAAGAGCCTGTATCAGGATTTGCGGGTTCATTTGGATGAGGACAAGCTGCTGATTGAGGGGGCTTCGACCATTGATACGGAGCATTTTCGTAAGAATCACCTGCCTAATCTCAGCCAGCAGCTGGTCAAGTACGGCTTTCCTCAGCTGATCTGTCAGGTTCAGCACAGCGATGAGCTGACCCAGCAGCAAGCCGAGAATTTCCAAGCTGAGAATGACAAGATTGTTCAGGCGGCCAATGAAGAGGCGCTCAAAGCTATGGAATCCCTGCAGCAGATGGCGCCACCGCCAGAAGAAAAGCCGACCTACGACTTTCAAGCTCGCAAGGCTGCAGCAAAGCCAAATCTAGACAAGGCAGAGATTACCCCGATGATCGAAGTTCAGACTGAGGAAAACCGTCTGGTCTTTGAGGGAATGGTCTTTGACCTGGAGCAGAAGGTCACTCGGACAGGCCGGGTTCTGCTCAATTTCAAGATGACAGACTATACTTCCAGCTTCTCCTTGCAGAAATGGATGAAAAACGAAGAAGAAGCCAAGAAGTTTGACATGATTAAGAAAGGTGCTTGGCTGCGCGTGCGGGGAAATGTGGAGATGAACAATTTCACCCGCGACCTGGCCATGAATGTGCAGGATGTGCAGGCTGTTACCCACTATAAGCGCAAGGATTTGATGCCTGAGGGCCAGAAGCGGGTTGAATTTCACGCCCATACCAATATGTCTACGATGGACGCCCTGCCTGAGGTAGAGGAAATCGTTGCAACGGCAGCCAAGTGGGGCCACAAGGCTGTCGCCATTACCGACCATGGCAATGTGCAGAGCTTTCCCCACGGCTACAAGGCTGCCAAGAAAGCTGGTATTCAGCTGATTTACGGTATGGAGGCCAATATTGTAGAAGACCGGGTGCCCATCGTCTACAATGAAGTAGACATGGAGCTGAGCGATGCGACCTATGTAGTCTTTGACGTTGAAACGACGGGGCTTTCGGCGGTTTACAATGACTTGATTCAGGTCGCTGCCAGCAAGATGCACAAGGGCAATATCATCGCTGAGTTTGATGAGTTTATCAACCCTGGCCATCCTCTTTCGGCCTTTACGACGGATCTGACTGGGATTACAGATGAGCATGTCCGCAATGCCAAACCGCTAGAGCAAGTGCTGAAAGAATTTCAGGAATTTTGCAAGGACAGTGTCCTTGTTGCCCATAATGCTACCTTTGACGTGGGCTTTATGAATGTCAATTATGAGCGGCATGGCCTGCCGAAAATTACCCAGCCAGTTATTGACACGCTGGAATTTGCCCGCAATCTCTATCCAGAGTACAAGCGTCATGGTCTGGGGCCTTTGACCAAGCGTTTCCAGATTGCTCTGGAGCACCACCACATGGCCAACTATGACGCAGAAGCGACGGGCCGTCTCCTCTTTATCTTTATCAAGGATGTGGCTGAAAAGCATGGTGTGACCAATCTCAAGGATCTCAATACGGATCTGGTCGATGAGAATTCCTACAAGAAGGCGCGGGTCAAGCATGCGACTATTTATGTGAAAAATCAGACGGGACTCAAGAATATTTTCAAGTTAGTCAGTCTGTCCAATACCAAGTATTTCGAAGGTGTCCCGCGGATTCCCCGGACCGTACTGGATGCCCATCGTGAAGGCCTGATTCTGGGCTCAGCCTGTTCAGAAGGCGAAGTCTATGATGCCGTTGTCTCTCAGGGGGTGGATGCGGCTGTCGAAGTAGCCAAGTATTATGACTTTATCGAGGTCATGCCGCCGGCTATCTATGAGCCACTGATTGCAAAGGAGCAGATCAAGGATCAGGAAGAACTGCAGACCATTATTCGCAATCTGATTGAGGTCGGAGACCGCTTGGGCAAGCCTGTCCTTGCGACGGGGAACGTCCACTATATCGAGCCAGAAGAAGAAATCTATCGGGAGATTATCGTCCGGAGTCTCGGTCAGGGAGCTATGATTAACCGGACTATTGGTCACGGTGAAAATGCCCAGCCGGCTCCGCTTCCTAAGGCTCACTTCCGGACCACTAATGAGATGCTGGACGAATTTGCCTTCCTAGGCGAGGATTTGGCTAAGAAGCTGGTTATCACCAATCCGAATCAGCTGGCGGAGACCTTTGAGCCGGTAGAGGTGGTCAAGGGGGACCTCTATACGCCTTTCATTGACAAGGCTGAGGAGACAGTTGCCGAGCTGACTTATCAAAAAGCCTTTGAGATTTATGGCAATCCGCTGCCAGATATCGTGGACTTGCGAATTGAAAAAGAGCTGACCTCCATCTTGGGGAATGGTTTTGCCGTGATTTATCTGGCTTCGCAGATGCTGGTGCAACGCTCCAATGAGCGGGGCTATCTGGTAGGCTCGCGGGGGTCTGTTGGATCCAGCTTTGTCGCGACCATGATTGGGATTACCGAGGTTAATCCTTTGTCGCCTCACTATGTCTGTGGGAAATGCCAATACAGCGAGTTCATCACGGACGGCTCCTATGGTTCTGGTTTTGATATGCCGGATAAGGACTGTCCAGAGTGTGGCCACAAGCTGAGTAAAAATGGTCAGGATATTCCCTTTGAGACCTTCCTTGGATTTGACGGCGACAAGGTACCCGATATTGACTTGAACTTCTCCGGAGAGGATCAGCCGAGCGCCCATTTGGACGTGCGGGATATCTTTGGTTCGGAGTATGCCTTTCGGGCTGGTACAGTTGGTACCGTTGCGGCTAAGACGGCCTATGGATTTGTCAAAGGCTACGAGCGCGACTACGGGAAGTTTTATCGGGACGCCGAAGTTGAGCGTCTGGCGCAGGGAGCTGCCGGAGTCAAGCGGACGACCGGACAGCACCCGGGTGGAATCGTTGTTATCCCTAACTACATGGATGTTTATGACTTTACACCGGTCCAATATCCAGCTGACGATGTGACGGCCGAGTGGCAGACCACCCACTTTAACTTCCACGATATCGATGAAAATGTCCTCAAGCTAGACGTTCTGGGACACGATGATCCAACCATGATTCGGAAACTCCAGGACTTGTCTGGCATTGATCCTAATGATATTCCTATGGATGATGCTGGCGTCATGGCCCTCTTTTCTGGGACAGATATTCTGGGGGTGACTGAGGAGCAAATTGGCACGCCGACTGGTATGCTGGGAATTCCGGAGTTTGGGACCAACTTTGTACGGGGCATGGTTGATGAGACCCATCCGACCACCTTTGCGGAGCTCTTACAGCTATCTGGTCTCTCTCATGGTACGGACGTTTGGCTAGGCAATGCTCAGGACTTGATCAAGCAAGGGATTGCTGACCTATCGACCGTTATCGGCTGTCGGGACGACATCATGGTTTACCTCATGCACAAGGGCTTGGATCCTAAGATGGCCTTTACGATCATGGAGCGCGTGCGGAAGGGCCTCTGGCTAAAGATTTCTGAAGAAGAGCGTAACGGCTATATCGCAGCCATGAAGGAAAACAATGTGCCAGAGTGGTACATCGAGTCCTGTGGAAAGATCAAGTACATGTTCCCCAAGGCCCATGCGGCAGCCTATGTTATGATGGCCCTGCGGGTAGCCTACTTCAAGGTGCATCATCCGCTTTATTACTACTGTGCCTACTTCTCTATCCGGGCTAAGGCCTTTGACATCAAGACCATGAGTGGTGGTCTAGATGCTGTCAAACGCCGGATGAGCGAAATCGCTGAAAAGCGCAAGAACAACGAAGCCTCCAATGTAGAAATTGACCTTTATACGACCTTGGAAATCGTCAATGAAATGCTGGAGCGAGGCTTCAAGTTTGGGAAGTTGGATCTCTATAAGAGCCATGCGACCGAGTTTCTCATCGAAGGGGATACCCTTATCCCACCTTTCTCTACCATGGACGGCCTAGGTGACAACGTTGCCCGCCAAGTGGTCAGAGCACGGGAAGAAGGCGAATTCCTTTCCAAGACAGAGCTCCGCAAACGCGGCGGCCTCTCTAGTACCCTGGTCGAAAAAATGGACGACATGGGTATTCTAGGTAATATGCCAGAGGATAACCAGTTGAGTTTGTTTGATGAGTTTTTCTAAAATAAAGAAAGGTATTTTTATGAAATTGACCATTTCCGCTCAGGATAAGCCAGCGCAAAAGATTTTTGATTACCAGCTGGACCTAGATCCAGACACGATTTTGAAAATGACCGCTTTGATTTGCGGTACTGTGGCAGCAGTAAGCCTGCTGTCTTTGTTTAAAGAGAAATAAAAAGAGAAAAGGAGAAGCAGAATGGTTCTGCCAAATTTTAAAGAAAACTTAGAAAAATACGCTAAACTATTGGTTGCCAATGGTATCAATGTGCAGCCGGGTCACACGGTGGCACTCAATATCGATGTGGAGCAGCGTGAGTTGGCTCACTTGATTGTCAAGGAAGCCTATGCTCTGGGAGCTCACGAGGTTGTCGTCCAGTGGGCGGATGATTTGAGTACGCGGGAAAAATTCCTCCATGCACCGATGGAGCGCTTGGACAATGTCCCAGACTATAAGATTGCTGAGATGAACTATCTCCTTGAAAAGAAAGCCAGCCGCTTGGGCGTTCGTTCATCTGACCCAGGAGCTTTGAATGGCGTGGATGCTGAGAAACTATCAGCTTCTGCTAAAGCTATGGGACTGGCCATGAAGCCGATGCGGATTGCAACCCAATCCAATAAAGTTAGCTGGACAGTCGCTGCAGCAGCGGGTACAGAGTGGGCTAAGAAGGTCTTCCCAAATGCAGCCAGCGATGAAGAGGCAGTAGATTTGCTCTGGGATCAGATTTTCAAAACCTGCCGTGTCTATGAGGATGATCCAGTTGCAGCTTGGAAGGCTCATGAAGAAAAGCTTGGCTCAAAAGCTAAGATCTTGAATGAGGAGCAATTCACTGCCTTGCACTACACAGCACCGGGAACAGACTTGATACTGGGCATGCCTAAGAACCATCACTGGGAGTCAGCAGGCAGTCTTAATGCTCAGGGTGAATATTTTATTGCCAATATGCCGACAGAGGAGGTCTTTTCAGCACCAGACTTCCGCCGGGCCGATGGCTATGTGACCAGCACCAAGCCTCTCAGCTACAATGGCAACATCATCGAAGGCATCAAGGTGACCTTCAAGGATGGCCAGATTGTGGACATTACTGCTGAAAAGGGCGATCAGGTTATGAAGGATCTTGTCTTTGAAAATGCTGGTGCGCGTGCTTTGGGTGAAGTAGCTCTTGTACCCGATCCAAGCCCGATTTCTCAGTCAGGCATTACTTTCTTTAACACTCTTTTTGATGAAAATGCTTCTAACCACTTGGCTATTGGTGCAGCCTATGCGACTAATGTGGTCGGCGGAGAGAATTTCTCTGAAGAAGAGCTAGAAGCAGCAGGTCTCAACCGCTCGGATGTCCATGTGGACTTTATGATTGGCTCTAACCAGATGGATATTGACGGTATCCGCGAAGATGGCAGCCGTGTGCCAATCTTCCGCAATGGAGATTGGGCAATCTAAGATTTTAAGCTGCTTTGAATGGCACTTTCAATAGTGACAGCTTCCGCCTGCTTCTTGAGAAGCCTTGCTAGAAACATAGAAAGAGGGGGCATATATGATTGGTAGTATGTTTGTTGGCTTTGTTATCGGCCTCATCGCTGGGGCTATTACCAGCCGCGGGGAGCGTATGGGCTGTATCGGAAAAATCCTTTTGGGCTGGTTTGGTTCCTGGCTTGGGCAATTGCTTTTTGGCCACTGGGGACCGATGTTAGCGGACACAGCCATTCTTCCCTCAGTCTTGGGTGCTGTGATCCTCTTGGCTCTTTTCTGGGATCGAGGTACTTAGAATAATGTAAAAGAAATACCTAGACGTGAAGGCGTCTAGGTATTTTTGTTTGATATATGTGAGTTCTTTATTCTAGCACCAGCATGCCATCTTGCACTGCAAATGGATCTTTTTCATTAATGCGGTCGTAGAACATAATGCCGTTGGTGTGGTCAATCTCGTGTTGGACCACGATAGAATTGTAGCCTTTGAGTTTGATACGGTGCTTTTGACCGTCCTTGTCAAAGTAATCCACGGTCACCCGTGCATGACGCACGACATAGCCTGGCACTTCTCGGTCAACGGACAGGCAGCCTTCACCATCAGCCAGAGCAGCATCTTGGATGGAGTGGGCAACAACTTTGGGATTGTACATGACTTGAGCCAATGAATAAGCTTCCTTCGGTGGATTGCCTTCCTCGTCTTCTGGATTGGGGACTAAAACAGCGATAATCCGCTTGGAAATATCCAGCTGGGGAGCTGCTAGACCGACTCCGCCACGGAGCCCCATTTTTTCCGCCATGACAGGATCTTGAGAATGTTTCAAAAACTGCATCATTTTCTCACCTAAAATGATTTCCTGATCAGATAAGGGAAAGCTGACTTCCTCAGCCACCGCACGCAGGGTCGGGTTGCCCTCGCGAATAATATCGCTCATATCAATCAAATGAGCTGCTTTGGTTAATTTATCAATAACAGATGTTTTTTCAATAACAGACATGATTCTCTCCTTTTTCTACTCTTCATCATAACACAAATTGAAGAAGAAATAAAGGAAGATGCTACATTTTTATTGTGGTCAGTGTGGCGTTAATGGAGACAGGTGGACGGATTTCTGATTTTTTAAGAAAAGATGATTGCGTCTTTTTCTAAAAAACTGTATGATAAAAGAAGTGTGATTTTTAAAGGAAAATAGAATGAAAAAGTTTATGGAAAAAGTGAGTATCCTCTCACTTTCTTTAGTTTTGACTACAGCATTTTCGGTTTCCAGTGCTCAATCAGCCATGTTTGCTTTCTATAAAGACCTGCCAGAAAGCTGGGTGGAGTTGCTTGTTTCTCTGCCTTCGGCCGGTATTATGCTGATGCTGCTCTTAAACGGCCGAGTTGAGAAATATTTATCCGAACGACAGATGATTGTGGCGGGGCTCCTGATTTTTTCTCTCTGCGGTTTTGTTCCTCTCTTAAATCAGGATTATTGGGTGATTTTTGCCTCGCGTTTCATCTTTGGTATGGGAGTCGGTCTGCTTAATGCCAAAGCGATTTCAATCATTAGTGAGCGTTATAGAGGTAAGGAACGGATTCAGACTTTGGGTTTGCGCGGTTCGGCAGAAGTTGTTGGAACAGCCTTGTTGACACTGGGGGTCAGCCAGCTGCTTCGTTTTGGTTGGGAAGTCGCTTTCTTGGTCTATGCGTCAGGTCTGATTGTTTTGGCACTCTATTTGCTCTTTGTCCCCTATGGCAAGGAGGAAAAGCAGCACAAGACTCATCAGGCAGGAAGACGTTTGACAGCTTCACAGTGGTTTTTGACAATCGGTCTGGCATTTGTGGCGGCCGTGATCGTTTTTAGCAATGTCGTGATTAATCTGCGCGTGCCTGGAATTGTTGAGAAGTCTGGTATGGGAAGTGTTCAGACAGCTGGTCTGATTCTCTCAGCCATGCAGTTAATCGGGATTGTAGCAGGTCTATCTTTTTCACCCCTGCTGCATCATTTTAAGGAAAATTTGCTGACTCTTGCAGGAGCGGTGTTCGGTCTGACTCTTATCATGATTGGTCTTGCACCCAATCTGTTTCTGTTGAGCATGACTACCATTGCTGCCGGCTTTGCCTATAATATCAGTCTGATAGCAATTTTCCATATTCTTTCTGAGAGGATTCCCAGCAAGTCCCTCAATCAAGCAACTTCGATTGCGATTCTGGGCTGCAGTAGCGGAGCCACTTCTACAACCTTCGTGTTGAGTTTGATTGGCAATTTCTCAAGTCAGGCCTCTTTTATCTTTGGTATCTTGGGAGCGCTGATGGTTTTGATAGCAGTGTTGGCCTTTAGTATCGTCAAGAAAACGGCCGTTTAGGAGGAAAAGATGCGTCTGGATAAATTTTTAGTCGAAAGCGGCCTTGGCTCGCGCAGTCAAGTCAAACAATTGTTGAAAAAGCGTCAAGTTTGGGTCAATGGCGCAGTAGTAACATCAGCCAAGACTCAGATTGATGAACAATCTGACCAGATTATGGTGGATGGCCAGAAATTAAAATATGAAAAGTTTGTCTATTACCTACTAAACAAACCCAAAGGAGTCATTTCAGCCACGACGGATGACCAGCATCGAACGGTTCTGGATTTGCTTGATGATACTGCCCGTCAAAAGGAAGTCTTCCCTGTTGGGCGACTGGATATAGACACGCATGGACTCCTGCTTCTAACCAATAACGGCCCATTATCGCACGCTATGCTGTCACCCAAGCGTCATGTGCCTAAGCTTTATCAGGCTCAGGTTGCTGGTCTGATGGATCAGGCGGATATTGAGCGTTTTGAGAGCGGCATCGAACTCAAAGACTTTACCTGTCAGCCAGCCCAGCTAAAAATCTTAGAAGCGGATGAAACAACTGAGACCAGTCGGGTGCAGATTACCCTTTCAGAAGGTAAGTTTCACCAGGTGAAGCGCATGGTTTTAGCTTGTGGGAAGGAAGTCACCGACCTCCAGCGCTTATCCATGGGGCCTTTGCAGCTAAATGAAAGTCTAGAGCTAGGTCAATGGCGGCGCTTGACCAAAGAAGAATTACAGAGCTTGGAAATCTTTCAAGTTGAACTATAGAAAATTGGGAAAGTGGAGCAGATTGATCGCTTCACTTTTACTCTATTTGACAGTTAAGCCTTGATATGATAAGATTTAGGTAACTATATCTAGAAAAAGTTTCAGAGGAAATTATGGCAATTGAAAAGACAGTCAGCGAGCTGGCCGAGATCTTAGGAATCAGCCGTCAGGCAATCAATAACCGTGTCAAGGCCTTGCCGCCGGAGGATACAGAAAAAAATGAAAAAGGAGTCACAGTTGTGACTCGCAGTGGCCTGATTAAGTTAGAAGAAATTTACAAAAAGACGATTTTTGAAGACGAGCCGGTCAGTGAAGAAGTCAAGCAGCGCGAGCTGATGGAAATTTTAGTGGATGAGAAAAATGCTGAGATTTTGCGTCTTTATGAACAACTCAAGGCCAAAGATAGCCAGCTAGCTAAAAAAGACGAGCAGCTCCGTATCAAGGATGTGCAGATTGCAGAAAAAGACAAACAGCTGGACCAGCAGCAGCAGCTGACGGCCAAGGCTATGAGTGAGCGTGAAACTCTCCTCTTGGAGCTGGATGAAGCCAAGGAGAAGGTGCAGGAGCAAGAGAGCAAAGGTTTCTTCGCCCGTTTATTTGGAAGATAATAAAGAAAATCTCAGTTGAACAGGCTGAGATTTATTTGTGAAAAAAGGGTCAGAATCAATATAAAAAAGCAGCAAGCATTGATTTTCTGGAGCCATTTTGTGACCGCCAGATTTTTCCTTAACTCAGCCAGGCAGCCCTCCAGACCAAGTATGATGTTGGCTGGTCCAGACTATCTACACTTCTAAAAAATAATAAAGGAAAAGAAATGAAATCACAAAGATTAGGAATTTTAAGACTTTATCGGAACCTTGATAAATTATTGGTGCTCTTCTTTTTGGATTTTATGCTGATGGAATACGCATGGATCCCTTTTAATTCATTTTCAGCTGAGACCTTGCTCAAGCAGACAGGCTATCTCTTTTTTTCTTATAACAACGCTCTGGGAGTTTTAACTTCTAATTGGCTGGCTTCTTTAGGATTTGTGAGCCTATTTGTGGCCAATCTTTTAGTAGCTTATTACCAAATTGGCCTTATTTTTATGGGGGTGCGCAATCTTTTAGACAAGCAGGAGCGAAGCATTTTTCAATTTATCAAGCAAACTTTCAAAGATAGTTGGAGTTTGATTAAATATGCTCGTCCCAGTAAGATTCTGTTTATAGCGCTTTATGCAGGATTTCTCTTTCCCTTTTTGCGCCATGTCCTAAAGATTTATTATCTTAATAAAATTCTAATTCCGGAGTTTATTGTCACCTATTTGCAGAATACAGTTTGGATGAAGGGACTGATTTCAGTTCTTGGTATTCTCATATATTTGACAGCCGTTCGGCTCATGTTTGCTCTACCTCAGTTATTTTTTGAGCATGTCCCTTTACGAGAGGCCATTCGCTACAGTTTGCAGAAAACCCAAAAACGAGTCCTCTATTATTCTTGGAGTCTCTTTTGGCTACTCATTAAAAGTTTTTTACTATTTCTTCTTATCACGGTCCCAATTTTAGTGATTCAGCAATATGCCGATAGCCAGTCGAATGCCATCTCTTTTGCCAGTGCCATGGTCAATTATGTTTTGATTAAGCTGGCTTATTACTTCATGTTGTCCTATTTCCTGCTTAAATTTATTGCCTTTTTGACAGATAGTTCTTTCGCGGAATACCAACATAGAAAAGGGTTGCCCCTAATGCGTTGGTTTGTACTGTTGTCCACCAGTGCTGTATTTGCGATTGAAAGCTTTGTCTATTTAAATTTCCCGCTGGAAAACATCCCGCTTACGATTTCTCATCGAGGAGTTTCCCAAGCTAATGGTGTCCAGAATACGGTTGAATCACTAGAAAAAACTGCCCTTCTCAAACCAGATTATATTGAAATGGATGTGCAAGAAACCAAGGATGGTCAATTTGTCATGATGCACGATGCCAATCTGCGCCAGCTGGCTGGTGTCAATGCCAAGCCACAAGAGCTGACTTTGGATGAGCTTACTTCTTTAGACATTTTTGAAAATGGCTATTCAGCAAAAATTTCCAGTTTTGATAGCTATTTGGAGCGGGCCGACCAATTAGGGCAACGACTTTTGATTGAAATTAAGACCAGTCATTTAGATTCTGAAGATATGATGGAGCGCTTCCTGACTCGTTATGGAGCCAAGATTAAAATTTACGGGCATCAAATTCAGTCCTTAGACTATCGCGTGATTGATAAGGTGCGTAAATATGATGCGTCAATCCCAACCTTTTTCATCCTACCTTATAATACGATTTTCCCAAGGACAAAGGCCTCAGGCTACACCATGGAGTATTCAACCTTAGATGAAAACTTCGTTTTTAAACTTTGGACTTCGGACAAACTCTTGTATGATTGGACGATTAATAGCGAGGATGCAGTGGCCAAGTCCTTCCGGCTAGGAGTTGATGGGATTATCACAGATGATTTAGAACTGGTTCAAAATTCAATCAAAAGACTGAGAGATAATCCAGAGTATGCCATCCTCCTCATGAATAAAGCAGTAGATTTATTTAATTTTACATAAAAAATGCTGATTTTAGCAATCATGCTAAAATATAGCTGATACAATAAAGACAAATGAAGTCACAAAAAAACTCTAAGCAGTGTAAAATTTCTGCCTAGAGTTTTCTTTATAGCTGGTGAATAAGTTTATTAGCCAAAGTTAGAATGGTAATTTTCCTGCAAATGCTCCCAATTTCTTTTTGGTTGCTTCATCAATCTGCTCAAGAGCGCTGTTGATGGCCTGAATGGTCATATCTGATAAAGTTTCCAAATCCTCTGGATCGACAACTGCTTCTTGAAATTCCAATTTTACAACTTTTTTATCGCCGGTTAAAGTCGCTACAACTAAATCTTGGGTAGATTTGCCAGTAAATTCTGTCGCAGCCAGCTCTTCTTGGCCTTTTTCCATTTGCTTCTGAAGCTTTTGAGCTTGCTTCATCATGGATTGCATGTTCATCATAATAGAAATTCTCCTCAGTATTTAAATTCAACTATTATTCTACCATATTTGGCAATTCTAAGCTAGAATTTTCTAAATCAACGGTCAGCTGATAGTCGGTCTTATCACGGACGGTGTGTTCGAAATCAGTGGTGTAGAGGACGAGGCGCAGTTGGTCGCCTTTTTTCATCTTGTAGATGGTTGGCTGTAGCTCGAAGGAACATTCCATCCATTGGTCAGGAGTGATTTCTTCGACCGTCAGTAAATCTGTCCGATTTTGCAGGTTGAGGAAGCCTTTGGTAATGACACGGTGTGGCGTTTCAGTATGGGGGAGTTCAACCAGATTGTCCAGCATATAGTAGCGGCCGTTGTCCATGACTCTAGGCTCAATCGGTGTGGGAATCGGAGTAAGGCGTTTAGCTGGTCCGAAGTCTAGCAGTTGAGCAGAAATCAGCCCCTTGTCAGTGCTGGATTTGAGACGAAGATTGAGCTGGGTGGTTCCGTTGAGGAAGAGGTCCTTTTCCAAGGTCCAGTCCAGAGTAATCTGATTGACCTTGCCGTCAAAGAGTTCGTTTTTAAAGCTTTGGTAATTTTTAGCAAAACGATTATATTCTTCTTCTGGATATTGGTTTTGAATCTCTTGAGAGCCTTTACCTAGGTGGAAATGAGAGTAGTGCTCTTGTCCGCCAAAGTCTTCCAGAGTCAGCCAGTTTTGAGCTTGGCTGTTGTCCTGCCAGATGACTGCTGGCAGTTCGAAGTCCGATTCACATCCCAGCAGTTTCTTGCTCAGCAGAGCATTGATAGCCTCGCGGAAGTCAATGGACTGCCAGTTGTTCATGTAAACATGGGCGCCATTGTGGAAGAAGAGGTGCTTTTTGATGTGGGCTGGCAAGGCTCGGAACATATTATAGACATGGAGAGGCTTGACATTCCAGTCTTGAGAGCCGTGGGTGAAGACGACTTCGGCCTTGACCTTATCTGTATGGAGCAGGTAGTTGCGGTCATGCCAAAATTGATTGTAATCTCCAGTTTGCCTGTCTAGGTCCTTGCGCTGTTGCTCTAGACTTTGCTGATAAGCGTCGTTGTGGCGCAGGTAGTCACCAGCCCTCAGGTTGCGGGAGTAGGTCAGTTCAGTCAGAGATTCAAAATCCTCTCCTGGGTAGCCACCGGGACTGGTGACTAGGCCGTTTTCGCGGTAGTAGTTGTACCAAGAAGAAATACCAGCTTCGGCAATGATGACCTCCAGTCCATCTACACCAGTTGTAGCCAATCCATTGGACATGGTGCCCAGATAGGAAATGCCGGTCGTTGCGACTTTGCCGTTGGACCAAGTGGCCTTGATTTCCCGCTGGCGTGTGTGGTCGGTGAAGGCTCGGCAGCGGCCGTTGAGCCAGTCAATGACATTCTTGTAGGCCTCGATCTGCTGATAGTCGCCGCTGGTCATCAAACCTTCAGAGTCCTTGGTTCCCACTCCAGACACGTAGAGATTGGCAAAGCCGCGGGGCAGCAAGTAGTCATTGAGCGTGTAGGTGCCGATATGACCTAGTTTTTCCTCGGCTTCAGAGACTTCTTGAGCTGGCGCTGGCGAATCCAGCTGGAGCAGTTTGAGCTCAGGATCTTGGACTGTGATTTGATGGGGGTCTTTTTTTGCTAAGTCTACATTCATATTGTGTAGAGCCTTGTCGCTGGCCGGGTCGTTGGTTCCCTGATGATAAGGAGAAGCGGTCATGACGGCAGGGATTTTTCCTTGGTAACGAGGACGGATAATGCTAACCTTGACTAGATCTGGCAGGCCGTCTCCATCAGTATCAATTCGGCTTTCCACATAGACTACCTCACGGATAGCATCGTGGCTGGAAAAGGTTGCCAGACTCTTGCCGTTGAAGTAGTGGTGGGTATTGTCCTCGGGGATCAAACCCTCGCTGACTAGCTTATCAACCAGCAGATTGCCGTTTTTGGTTCGAGTGTTGAGCAGCTGGTAGAGGTTTTCCAATAGATCGCCGTAAACGATAGGGAAGTTGACCTCTGTTCGGAATTTCTCAAGATCTGTGAAATCAACAAAAGGTACAAAATCCAAGAGCTGCAAGGCAGTCATGTAGAAGACCTCAGCCGTCAGTTCTCGATCAGACTGGAAGAAGCTCAGCAGGTCTGTTTCGCTATCTGCAGCCCAGGCTTGGAGCAGGTAATCGGTATTCTGATAGAGAAAGAAACAGCGACGCAGAAAATGTTCAAAATTTTTCTTGTTCGGCTGCTGCGGATCAAAAGAAAAGCCCAGCTGGGACAACTCCTCTTTCATTTGCTCAGGCGCTGTCTTACTGTAACTATACTGATTAAAATGCATCATTTTTCCTCTTTTTCTTGTTTTTATTTAAAATGACCTTTACATTATCCATTATACTTGATAAAATATAGATTGTCTAAAAAATTTTTTAAGGAGAAATTAAATGGATTTCAATTGGGCTATTAAATATGCCACAGAATTTCTAGGAACAGCTATCCTCATCATTTTGGGGAATGGTGCTGTAGCCAATGTTGAATTAAAGGGCACCAAAGGTCATCAAAGTGGTTGGTTGGTCATCGCTGTTGGTTATGGTATGGGGGTTATGATCCCAGCTCTGATGTTTGGAAATGTCTCAGGTAACCACATCAATCCTGCTTTCACTTTAGGGCTTGCAATTAGCGGATACTTCCCATGGGGACAAGTGGCTCCATATATCGTTGCACAAGTTTTGGGTGCGATCTTTGGACAGGCTTTGGTTGTGGCAACACATCATCCTTACTACTTAAAAACAGAAAAACCTAATAATATTTTAGGTACTTTCTCAACAATTTCAAGTCTGGATCATGGAACGTCTGAATCTCGTAAAGCAGCAACAATCAATGGATTTATCAATGAGTTTGTTGGTTCCTTTGTTCTTTTCTTTGCAGCAATGGGCTTGACAAAACACTACTTCGGAGCAGAAGCTCTTCAATACATGAAGCAATTAGCTGAACAAACAGGTCAAAAAGCTGATTTTTCTCAATTGGCTCTTAAAGCACAAATTGCGCCTCACACAGCAGCTGGTCTTTCTGTCGCTCACTTGGCGCTTGGCTTCCTAGTTATGGCATTGGTAACTTCACTTGGTGGTCCTACTGGCCCAGGTCTCAACCCTGCCCGTGACCTCGGACCACGTATCTTGCACGCTATTTTGCCAAAATCAGTCCTTGGTGAACACAAGGGTGATTCAAAATGGTGGTATGCTTGGGTACCCGTTGCAGCTCCGATTCTTGCAGGGATTGCAGCAGTTGCTCTGTTTAAAGCTATTTATGGATAATAAACATTCAAAGGCTGAGAGAAATCTCGGTCTTTTTTATTTGGCAGCTGTCCACTTAATCGTCTGAATGGTCGAAGAATCCTCGACTGTTTTAGTCTCGTTCAGTCTTCCAATTAGGTCAGGATAAAATGTTTAAAAAATTGTTGATTTGCGCATAATTTCTTGTAAAAAAATTGAAAATCTATTACAATGAAATGGTTTGGAGGAAGTTATGAGTATAAATCATATTACAAGGATTATTCCGGTAATAAAAGTAAATAATCGCAATCTTAATCAAGATTTTTATGTAAAAACTCTAGGGATGAAATCCTTGTTGGAAGAAGCTGCTCTATTATCTTTGGGAGATCAGACTAAAACAGAAAAATTAATTTTAGAAGAATCTCCAAGCATGCGCTCGCGTCGTGTAAAAGGGCCTAAAAAATTATCAAGGCTCATTATTAAAGTGCAGGAGTCTAAAGAAATAGAGGCTCTATTAGCTCAAAAACCAGAATGTCTCAAACTTTACCGAGGAAAAGTCGGTTACGCTTTTGAAGTTTTATCACCAGAAGGCGATCGGATTTTGCTACATGCTGAGAAAGAGATTTCTTCTCTTAAAGAAGTGGCAGAAGTGCCGTTGTTTAAAAAGCAAGAGGATTTTATTGGGCTCAGCCAGTTTGATGTTGAGTCAGTGGAACTCCATGTTTCTGATGTTGAAAAAGCGGAAGCCTTTTATCAAAAGATTGAGAATGCTTGTGATTTTCTGGTTTTTAAGGAGGCGTTTGGGCCAGACTTGTCAGTGAGTAATGAAAAAACTTGGGATTTGGCGATGCTGAAATGTAAACTAGTCACCTTGGATACCAATCTTCTGAAAGAAGTTTTTCAAAATCAGGAAATCTTCATACCTAAGTCTGATAAATTTTTACTCAGTCAAGACCCGAATAAGATTGAACTGTGGTTTGAAGCATGAGTATCGAAATGATTCTTGGGAAAATTGATGAACAGCTGAGGGCGGGAATTTATCCTGGCGCCAGTTTGGCTTTGTATCGGGATGGACAATGGCAGGACTTTTACCTTGGGCTGGCAGATCCCAGTCGCAAGGAGGAAACACGGCCAGGACTGGTCTATGATTTGGCCAGCGTCAGTAAGGTGGTTGGTGTTGGGACTGTAGCTGCTTTTTTGTTTCATAGCAGTTCTCTAGAGCTGGATCGGCCTTTGAGGCATTATTATCCTGCTTTTCATGATAATCAGGTCACGGTGCGGCAGCTGTTGACCCATACCTCTGGGCTGGATCCTTATATTCCCCGTCGTAATGAGTTGAATGCTCAAGAGCTGAAGGCAGCACTTAACCATCTAACTGTCCTTGAGGATAGGTCATTTCGCTATACGGATGTCAATTTTCTGCTATTAGGTTTTATGTTAGAAGAGATGTTTGACAAGTCCTTAGATGCTCTCTTTCGGCAGGAAATTTTTGAGCCTTGGCAGCTTTCAGAAACTGGTTTTGGTCCTGTAAAAGAAGCAGTACCGACGGTGCGAGGTGTAGAGGGGGGCTTAGTGCACGATCCTAAGGCGCGTGTGTTGGGAATTCATGCTGGCAGTGCAGGACTGTTTTCTACTGTAAAGGATTTACAATGTTTCTTGGAACATTATCTACAGGATGATTTTGCTTCCGAATTGACCCAGAATTTTTCCAGAGAAGCAGGGAAGGCTCGCAGTTTGGGCTGGAATATAGATGGAAATTGGCTGGATCATACAGGCTATACGGGTACTTTTATTATGTATAACCGAATTGAGCAAAAGGCTGTTATTTTTCTATCTAACAGAACTTATGAAAAAGATGAGCGAGCTCAGTGGATTTTGGATCGCAACCAGCTAATGGACCTGATCAAAAAAGAATTATAAAATAGGAACTCCAGACTGGAAATGCTGGAGTTTTTTTGTCGTGGAAAAACAAAGATAATAATCGCTTTTTTTGTAAAAGTATATTAAAATAAAAAGGAGAGAAAGATTTATCGAGAAGAAAAATGACAAAAGAAATAGGTGTCGGGACGGCACATAGTAAGATAATTTTAATGGGGGAACACTCGGTCGTGTATGGCTATCCAGCTATCTCCCTGCCACTGAATAATATTGAGGTCACTTGCCGAGTATTTCCATCTGAATCCACCTGGACTCTCTACAAAGACGATACCCTGTCCATGGCTGTTTTTGCGAGTCTGGAACATTTGGGGAAACAGGAAGCCAGAATTCGCTGTCAGGTGGATTCTATGGTTCCTGAGAAAAGAGGGATGGGCTCGTCTGCGGCGGTCAGTATTGCGGCTATTCGAGCTGTCTTTGATTATTTTGAAGAGGAGCTGGATGATCAGACTCTAGAAATCTTAGTCAATCGAGCAGAGATGATTGCTCATATGAATCCTAGTGGTCTAGATGCTAAAACTTGTCTTAGCGATGTAGCCATCAAATTCATCCGCAATCTGGGCTTTAGCGAGATTGAGCTGAATCTGAATGCTCATCTGCTGATTGCTGATACCGGTATTTACGGGCATACCCGCGAGGCTATCAAAGTTGTGGAGAATCAAGGACAAAAAGCCTTGCCTCTACTGCAGGAGCTGGGTAATTTGACTAAAATTGTAGAAAAGGCCATCGCTGCAAAAGATCTGCTAACTATGGGGCTAACTATGACCAAAGCGCACGAGAAATTGACTCAGCTGGGTGTTTCCTGTCCCAAAGCAGATGCTCTGGTTAGCCTGGCTGTCGAAAATGGTGCCTTAGGCGCCAAAATGAGTGGGGGCGGTTTAGGTGGCTGTATCATTGCCCTTGTAAAAGAAAAAGGTGAGGCGGAAAAATTAGCCGTCCTACTGAGAGAGAAAGGTGCGGTAAACACATGGATAGAAAGCCTGTAAGCGTCAAATCCTATGCTAGTATTGCCATTATTAAGTATTGGGGAAAAGAAAATGCCAAAGAGATGATTCCATCAACCAGCAGTATTTCCCTAACCTTAGAAAACATGTACACCGAGACTAGATTGAGTCCCCTGCCAGCTGGTGCGACGAGAGATGAATTTTATATTAATGATCAGCTGCAGAATGAAGCCGAGCATGAGAAGATGTCGCGCATTATTGATCGCTTCAGACAGGATTCAGCTGATTTTGTCCGTATTGACACCCGCAACAATATGCCAACAGCAGCAGGGCTTTCTTCTAGTTCCAGTGGCTTGTCTGCTCTAGTTAAAGCCTGTAATGCTTATTTTGAAACGGGCTATGAAACAGAAGAGCTGGCTCAACTGGCTAAATTTGCTTCCGGCTCCTCAGCTCGCTCCTTTTTTGGCCCTTTGTCAGCTTGGGATAAGGATAGTGGTGCTATTTACCCCGTCCAAACGGATCTAAAACTGGCTATGATTATGCTGGTCCTTTATGATGAAAGGAAACCCATCTCCAGTCGGGAAGGCATGAGGATCTGCCAAGCAACGTCCAGCAATTTTAAGGAATGGGTTGAGCAGTCTGCGCAGGATTATAGGCATATGCTGGCCTACCTCAAGGACA
This sequence comes from Streptococcus sp. Marseille-P7376, assembly GCF_902460385.1. Classification (NCBI taxonomy): domain Bacteria; kingdom Bacillati; phylum Bacillota; class Bacilli; order Lactobacillales; family Streptococcaceae; genus Streptococcus; species Streptococcus sp. Marseille-P7376. Next base: position 36,362 of record NZ_CABPTS010000005.1, on the reverse strand, counting down.
ACGATTTTGATAGGGTCGGTCGGCTGGCAGAAAGCAATGCCCTGCTCATGCACTCGACTACCCAGACAGCACAGCCGCCCTTTAGCTATTTAACTGACCAATCCTATGCTGCAATGGACTTTATCAAGGAGTTGCGTCAAAAAGGAGAGCGCTGTTATTTCACCATGGATGCTGGGCCGAATGTCAAGGTTCTTTGTTTAGAAGAAGATCTGGATCACCTGGTTCCGATATTTGAAGAAAGATACCGACTGATTGTTTCTAAAGCAAAGGATTTACCTGATGAAGTTTGAACGAATTGTAAAAACCTGTGGAAAACTTTATCTGGCGGGTGAGTATGCTGTGCTTAGCCCTGGTCAAGCAGCCCTGATTAAAAACATTCCTATTTTTATGACGGGGAGAATTCAGCCCGCTGTTGCTTATCATTTGGCTTCGGATATGTTTAATCATCAGGCTTCTCTGGAGCCGGATGCAGACTATGCCCTGATTCAGGAGACAATTGCTGTCATGAACGATTGGCTACTGGCGCAGGGGGTCGCTTCCCAGCCCTTTTCTCTGACTATCAGTGGAAAGATGGAAAGGGAAGGGAGAAAGTTTGGGATTGGCTCCAGTGGTAGTGTAGTGATTTTGACCCTGAAAGCGATGGCTGCATTTTATCAGTTGAATGTAGATGCGGAGCTGCTTTTTAAGCTGGCCGCTTTTGTTCTACTGAGGCGGGGAGACAACGGCTCTATGGGCGATTTGGCTTGCATTGCCTATGAAGACTTGGTCTATTATCGCTCTTTTGACCGAGCGCACATTCGAAAACAGCTGGCAGTAATGGATATGATGACCATTCTTGCTCAGGATTGGGGCTACCAGATTCGTCGTATTCAGCCTGCTTTAGCCTGTGATTTTTTGGTTGGTTGGACCAAGGAGCCAGCTATTTCCAAAGACTTGGTTGAGCAGGTTAAGTCAGCTATTGACGATCACTTTTTATCACAGACTCAGCAACAGGTGAATCTTCTGGCTGCGGCTCTGACAGGCGGGGATAAGACGGCTGTAAAGGCCAGTCTGGAAGAAGTCAGCAGTCTTTTAGCAGGACTCAGTCCAGCTATTTATACAGTGAAATTAAGCCAATTGAAAGTGGCAGCCGAGGGGCTGGACTGTGTAGCAAAAAGCAGCGGTGCCGGGGGTGGAGATTGTGGAATTGCGCTGGTTTTTAATCCTAAAGATAAGCAGGTTCTGCTGCAGCGCTGGCAGTTAGCAGGGATTGAATTATTACACCAAGAAAGGATGGGCGAGTATGAGTCAGAATCGTAAAGATGACCATATAAAATACGCTTTGGAGCAGACTCCGGGCTACAATAGCTTTGATGAAATGGAGTTGATTCATCGCTCGCTCCCAGAATATGATTTAGACGAAATTGATTTGTCGACTCATTTTGCTGGTCGCGACTGGGAGTTCCCCTTTTATATCAATGCAATGACCGGTGGCAGTCCAAAAGGCAAAGTAATCAATGAGAAGTTGGCTCAGATAGCAGAGACCTGTGGCATTCTTTTCGTGACGGGCTCCTACAGTGCTGCTCTTAAAAATCCAGCGGATGATTCTTATAGGGTAGCTAAGGAGCGGCCTGCTCTATTACTAGCTACTAATATTGGATTGGACAAGCCCTATGAAGCTGGCCAGCAGGCAGTGTCCGACTTACAGCCTATCTTCCTGCAGCTTCATGTCAACCTTATGCAAGAACTTCTGATGCCAGAAGGTGAGCGGGAATTCCGAGCTTGGAAACACCATCTCAAAGATTATGCGGACAGGCTATCTCTGCCAATTGTTGTAAAAGAGGTTGGTTTTGGCTTGGATCGTAGGAGTCTAGAGGCGGCTCGGGCTATGGGAGTCAGGACCTTTGATATTTCTGGCCGCGGAGGAACTAGCTTTGCCTACATCGAAAATCGCAGAAGCGGGCAGCGAGATTATCTCAATGACTGGGGTCAGACCACCCTGCAGGCTCTGCTCAATCTACAGGATTTGCGGGAAGAGACCGAACTTTTAGTCAGTGGAGGAGTCCGCCACCCATTAGATATTATCAAGGCCTTGGTTCTAGGCGCCAAAGCAGTCGGTCTATCTCGGACAATGCTGGAACTGGTCGAAGATCACTCAGTAGACGAAGTTGTTGCTATCCTTAACGGTTGGAAGACTGATCTGCGTCTGCTCATGTGCGCTCTTTCCTGTCGAAATCTAGAAGAGTTAAAACAAGTCCCTTATTTGCTTTATGGTCGTCTGAGAGAAGGCCGTGATCAACTCAGCCAGATAAGGGATAATTAAGCAAAAAATCACATGCAGAAAGTCTGTTAAAAAACAGACCGCATGTGATTTTTATGTTTATTGATTTTTTTTGCGTAGATCTTTTAAAATCTCTTGGGCAAGAGATAAGTTAAAGCTCTTTTCAGCTGTTAGTCGGTTAACTAAGAGTGGAACTTCCTGTTCTTGCGCACCTGCCAGAAGAGCCAAGGATTTGGCTTGCAGTTTCATATGCCCAGCCTGAATGCCTGTGCTGACGAGGGCTTTGAGGGCCGCAAAATTTTGTGCCAGGCCGACAGAAACGATTAGGCTAGCCAACTCTTTGGCTGTAGGCTGATTTAGAAGGTCAAAACTGGCTGCAACAGTCGGATTGAGACCGATAGAGCCCCCCTTGGTTGCGATAGGCATGGGCAGGGTTAGTTGACCTTGCAGTTTGCGATTTGTCCAGTTAGCTGTCCAGCTGGTCAAGCCTTGATAAGAGCCTGAACGGGCAGCATAGGCATGTGCCCCAGCTTCAATGGCGCGCCAATCATTGCCGCTTGCCAAAACGACGGCGTCAATGCCATTGAAAATCCCTTTGTTGTGTGTACTGGCGCGATAAGGATCAGCCTTGGCGAATTGGCTGGCTAGGACCATTTTTCGAGCAATCTTTTCCGCTTCGGTCTTGTCACGGCTGAGAAGACGGAAATTAATCTCACAGGTAGTTGTGACCAGAGCTTCTGTAGCATAATTGGATAGGATGGCCATCAGACTCTCCCCGCCAGTCAATAACTCGAGCTGCTCCTTGAGAGCTTCCAGCATAGTGTTAAGGATATTGGCTCCCATGGCTTCCTGAGTATCGACAAGAAGATAAACGACCAGAAAATCGGTCTCTCCTTTCAGAAGTTCTGTCCGTAGGTCACAAGTACCGCCCCCTCGTTTGACAATGGAAGGGTAGGCTTGGTTGGCCAGTTCCAGCAAATTAGCCTTCTTTTCTTGGATTTGATGAAGAGCTGAGCTGACATCCGGTATATCGTAGAGGGCAATCTGGCCGATCATCTGGCGGTTGTGGACAGTGGTTGTAAAGCCCCCGCTGCGTTTGATAATCTTGGCCGCAAAGCTGGCAGCGGCAACAACAGAAGGTTCTTCTGTTACAAAGGGAACCTGATAAAGTTTACCATCTACCAGAAAATCAGGCGCGATGGAATAGGGGAGAGCCAGAGTGCCCAAGACATTTTCGCTCATCTGATCTGCTGTTTCCAGAGAGAGGGTCTGCTGCTCTGCCAGTTGCTGCCAATGCTCGTGATCAATCAGCTCCTTCTCTTTTAGGAAATCGAGCCGTTCAGCGGGTGTTTTTTTTGAAAATCCAGTCCAATTTAGCTTCATAGCGGTTTCTCAACTTTAATATATTTTCGCTGATGCTCAGCAATTTCAGTCAGGGCATAGACCTGATTTTCATAACCGCTGAAGTGAGCATTTCCGTTTTCATCTAGCTGGGCTTCTTCAAAAAACATTTGCTCATAGTCAGGGATGGATACAGGCAGGCGTTGATCTAATTCTTGGAGGCGTGTTGTTGAAAGTTGCTGTTCATAGCCTTCCACCACATTGGCGCTGAAAATTTCAGCCACTGCTCCGCTGCCATAGCTAAAGAGAACAATCTTATCACCAGCCTTTAGATTGTCAGAGTTTTCCAAAAGGGACAGCAGGCCCAGAAAGAGCGAGCCGGTATAGATGTTTCCCACTTTTTGGCTGTAAAGAATAGATTTCTCGAAATTATCCTTTAAAATTTGCTGCTGGTCTTCTGGCAGGCTTTTATCCATGATTTTTTTCATGCCCTTAAGGGCCAGTTTTGGATAAGGCAAGTGGAAACAGTAGGCCGCAAAATCTTTGAGTGAGACTTTATGGCGCTGCTGATATTCAGCCCAAGTTGACTTTAAGCTGTCCAAATACTGCTGAGTAGAATAGATTCCGTTAACAAATGGCGTAGTCGAGTAATTTGGACGCCAAAAATCCATAACATCACGTGTTTGTGCTACATTATCTTCGTTGAAAGATAAAATCCGTGGATTTTGACTAATGAGCATTGCAATAGAACCAGCTCCTTGAGTCGGTTCTCCCGGAGTAAGGGCACCGTATTTAGCAATATCGCTAGCAATCACTAAGACCTTGCTTTGAGGATACTGTTTAACATGCAGCTTGGCATAGTCAAGTGCTGCCGTGGCTCCATAGCAAGCCTCTTTGATTTCAAAACTGCGGGCAAAGGGCTGGATGCCGAGCAAACCATGAATAAAAACTGCTGCAGCTTTACTTTGGTCAGTCCCAGATTCAGTTGCGACAATGACCATGTCGATTTCTTGCTTGTCCTTCTCTGATAAAATAGATTCGGCAGCAGAAGCCCCCAAAGTAATAATATCCTCTGTAATGGGTGCAATACTCAATTCTTTGAGTAGGAGGCCCTTACTTAATTTTTCAGGGTCGATGCCACGCTTTTCAGCCAAATCATCTAATTTTAAAACATAATTGCTTGTTGCAAAACCGATTTTATCGATTCCGATTGTCATAGTAAGACCTCTTTAAATCCTTTGATATCTAATATTATCTGAACACTATTTTACCATACTTAGAGGTAAAACTCTTATAAAAAACGCTTAATCTGTCCAAATCAGACTTAAGACGGATTTTGTACAAAAAATGCGTGAAATCGGAGGGAGCTCGATTTCTATCCAGTCTGATGAGCTGCTGTAGAAAAGCCATCTTTGCCTGTTTCAGCAAAGATGACTGCATACATTTTACAAGGATGGGTAAAGCGCCTTGCATTTGGCAGACTTTCTTAGATCTAGTAATCTAAGCAGTCTTTTTTTGATGTTTCTTCAAATAGTTGTAAATCTTCAGTACTACAGTCCCGCTGGCCATCCCGATGGAGATAACCAAAGCTAGAATTACAACTAAGGTGGCATTAACCATAGCCTGGCTGTAATCACCTGTCACAAAAAAGGCGGTTGTTCGATAGGAAATGTAGCCGGGAACCAGGGGAGCCAGAATGGCTAAAATGAAAACAACAGCCGGCGTTTTGAGGACGATACTGAGAATCTGACTGCAACAGGAGCCAATGATCGCGGCGATAAAAGTTGCCACAATAACATTGGTCGGTCCCTTGAGCAGGAGGTAAAGGAGCCAAGTACTCATTCCCAAAATGCCCCCAGGGATGAGCATGCTGCGTTGGACATTTAGAACGATTAAAAAAAGGATGATGGCAAGCAGACTAGCGATTGCTTGCAGAATAAATGTGAGTAGTGTCATAATTTTATTTCATTAAAACAAGGGCAACAGAAGTGCCCGCACCAAGGGCAAGAGTAATGAGAAGCGATTCAAAGAGCTTACTCATTCCGGAGTTGATGTGGTTGGTCATAATGTCTCGTACCGAGTTGGTCAGAGCAATTCCTGGGACGAAGGGCATGACAGCACCTGCGATAATCAAATCTGCTGTTGAGTCGAAACCTGAGTAACGGGCCCAGATCTGGGCCAATAATCCGAAGACGAAGGCTCCAGCAAAGGCCGAGACAAAAGGAATCCGAATATATTTGTCGACATAAAGGGAGAAGGAAAATCCAAATAATGTTGCCACTCCAGCCCCAATAGCATCGTAGAAATTTCCACCGAACATAATGGAGAAGAAGGGGGCACTAAGCGTTGCAGCCGTAATCAGCTCTTTTTTATTATAAGGAACTTTCTTTGATTTGAGTACCTTCAGCTGCTCAAAAGCCTCTCCGAGACTGATTGCACCACTGACTAGTTGACGAGAAACCTGATTGACATCACAGACCTTCTCGATATTATAGTTCATATGAATGTTACGTTTCATTCGCGAAATATTGGTATTTTCAATTGAAAAGAAAATAGCGACAGGCATAGCTAAGGCATTGCAGTCTATGATTCCCTGCGAATGGGCGATGCGGATCATCGTGTCCTCAACTCGGTAAATCTCTGAGCCACTTTGCAATAGAAGTGTGCCCGCTAGCATAATGACATCCACGGCCAGATTAAGATCTTTTTCCTCTTTCATAGAAATGTTCTCAGCCATTTCATCCCCTTTTCCTCACTTCACAATAACTCTATTATATCACAAATGGGCAAAGCTATCGCAATAAATCAAAATAAAACGGCTCTATAATTTCTGTAGTGGGTAAATCCACCGCAGGGATTATGGAGTCTATTTTGTTGTAGAAAAAAAGTCCCATAAGACCTATAATGAAAAGCAACGAAACCATCATTAGAAAGAATCTTATGGAACAATTAAATTTTATCACAAACCTACTCGAAATTAAAGACAAAAATATCATCATTCTAGATTACAAGGACTCGGGGACTCGTAAAGAAATCCTCGCTAAGCTAGATTATCCCGCACCTAAATGCCCTCACTGCCAAGGAAAAATGGCTAAATATGACTTCCAGAAAGAATCGAAAATTCCCTATCTAGAGTGCGCGGGATACAAGACATTGATTCGTCTAAGGAAACGACGTTTCCGCTGTAAAGACTGTAGAAAAATGGCTGTATCTGAGACTTCTCTGGTCAAGAAGAATCACCAAATTGCAACCATCGTCAAGCAGAAAATCGCTCAAAAATTGATCGAGAAAGTCTCTATGACGGCCATCGCTGAAAGCTTAGCAGTTTCCACGTCAACCGTCATTCGCAAATTGAAAGAATTCGAGTTCAAGACTGACCTCAACTGGCTTCCAGAACACATGTCTTGGGAGTGAAACAGTCTGGGGAGAGACTGTTTCAGCTGGCTTCAAGAAGGGAAAGATGAGCTTTATTGCACAGGATTTCGATTCCAGAAAAATCGTAGCTATCTTAGACGGACGGACCCAAGCAACCATTCGCAATCACTTTCTGCGCTATTCCAGACAGGTCCGAAACGGCCTTAAAGCCATTACCATGGACATGTTCAGTCCCTATTACGATATTGCCAGAAAACTATTTCCAAACGCTAAAATCGTTCTGGATCGTTTTCACATTGTCCAACACCTGAGCCGTGCTATGAGGCGTGTTCGTGTTCAAATCATGAATCAATTGGATCGAAAATCGCACGAATATAAGGCACTGAAACGTTACTGGAAACTCATTCAACAAGACAGTCGAAAACTAAGTCATAAACGCTTTTATCGTCCGACTTTTCGTATGCATTTGACCAACAAAGAGATTCTGGAAAAGCTTCTCTCTTACTCTCAAGAACTCAGAGAACATTATGAGCTCTACCAACTCTTACTCTTTCATTTTCAAGAGAAACAAGCGGAGCATTTCTTTGGACTCATTGAAGAAACAATTTCTTGTATAAATCCTATCTTTCAGACTGTTTTTAAAACCTTTCTCAAGGACAAAGATAAAATTATCAACGCTCTTGAACTCCCTTACTCAAATGCAAAACTGGAGGCTACTAACAACCTCATCAAGGTTATCAAGCGCAACGCTTTTGGCTTTCGGAACTTTGACAACTTTAGAACTAGAATTCTCATCACTTTGAATATCAAAAAGGAGAGGACCAATTTTGTCCTCTCCAGATGTTAGCTGATATCAACCCACTACAGTTGACAAAGAGCCAATAAAACCAGCTGATTTTCAGCTGGTTTTAAGATTAGGAAAGAGGCTTAGCTAAGTGCATCATCCATTGAAAGAACTTCGTGGAAGACACGTTGTGTCAATTCAGTTTTTTGTTCTGGAGTGAGGTACTTAGTATTTACACAGTAACCTGAGATACGAACAATAACGTCTTCACCACTCATGATCTTTTCGTAAACGTCGTTCAAGTCCATAACGTTCAAGTTAACGTGTTGTCCACCGTTTTCGAAGTAACCATCAAGGATTGTTACCAAGTTATCAACTTGTTCGTCACGAGTCTTACCAAGAGCGCGTGGTGATACTTGAGTTGTCAATGAGATACCGTCAGCTGCGTAACTGAAGTCCAAGCTAGCAAGTGAGTTCAAGTTTTGCAACCATCCACCTTTTGCCTTGTTAGATGGGTTAGCACCTGGTGAGAAGAATTCCAATTTAGACAAGTTCACGCTACCGTCTTCGTTGAGGTACACTCCTTTATGGACTGGTGAGTTACCAGTTTGTTTAGAGTAAGCAACGTTAGATGTGATAGTCAGAAGAGATACAGTAGCTTCTGCATTCTTGTAGAGTTTGTGGCTGCGCAGACGAGTTGTGTAAGCTTCAACCAACCATTCAGCCAGTTCGTTTGAGCGAGGATCATCTTCACCCCAACGTGGGTATTCACCGATTGTTTCGTAATCGTAGATGTAGCCATTTTCGTCACGGATTGGCTTAACTGTAGCGTACTTGATAGCTGACAATGTATCAACAGTGTTGGCAAAACCACAGATACCGAATCCCATATTAGCACGTTGTTTAGTTGGCAAGAAGGCCATTTGAACAGCTTCGTAGTTGTACTTATCAGTCATGTAGTGGATGATATTCAAAGCATCTACATAAGTGTCAGTCAACCAGTCCAGAGATTTTTCAAAGTTTGCTTTAACTGATTCAAATTCAAGAACTTCGTCACGGATTGGGTCAATGTCAAATACTTTATAGTCTTTGTGAACATCATCGTAACCACCGTTCAAACCAGTAAGAAGAGCTTTCAATACGTTTACACGAGCACCGAAGTACTGGATGTTGTGACGTTGGTCTTCGTTTTCTGGGTCGAGTGGTGATACACAGCATGAGATACAGCTCATTTCACCGTATCCGTCTTTTGCCATAGTTGTTACGCCTTCATATTGGATAGAAGAGTGTTTGTGGCTCATGTGCATACAGTAGCGACGGAATGAGTATGGCAATTTGTCGGTCCAAAGAACTGTCAAGTTTGGCTCTGGAGAGTTACCGATGTTGTCAAGTGTGTTCAAGAAACGGTAGTCCATCTTAGTAACACGGTGACGACCGTCGTTACCCATACCTGCCATAGAAGTTGTGATGAAGGTTGGGTCACCAGAGTACAATTGGTCATAAGCTTTTGTACGAGCGAATTTCACTGTACGAAGTTTCATAACGAAATCGTCAACGAATTCTTGGATTTCTGACTCAGTAAATGTACCGCGAGCAAGGTCACGTTCTGCAAAGATATCCAATACGATTGGAACACGTCCAAGTGATGTAGCAGCGCCGTTAATAACACGGCAGACTGACATGAAAGCGATGTTCACCCATTGAATCGCTTCTTTCACGTTCATAGCTGGTTTACGAACGTCAACTCCGTAAAGGTCACCCAAGCGAACAACTTGTTGCAAAGCTTGGTATTGAAGGTTTACTTCTTCACGGAGACGGATGGTTTCTTCGTCGATTTCTTTGATTGCATTCCAGTCGTTTACTTTTTCTTGCATCAAATAGTCTGCACCATAAAGAGCAAGACGAGCATAAACACCGATGATACGTCCACGTGAGTAAGCATCTGGCAGACCAGTTACAGTGTGGGCGTGACGAGCGCGACGGATGTTTGAAGTGTAAGCGCGGAAGATACCATCGTTAACAGTTGTCACGTATTTTGTGAAGATTTCGTGAACAGCTGGATCAGGTTCATAGCCATTTTCCTTCAAAGTTGTCTCAGCCATACGGATACCACCTTTTGGCATGAAGTTCAATTTGAAGAGTTCGTCGTTTTGGATACCGTAGATCAACTCGTTGTCTCTATCAATGTAACCAGCAGGGATATCAGCGATTGATGTTGGACGAGTGTCCATAGGGAAACGAGTTTCTTCGTAATGAGCCTTAGTTTCTTCAACAATTTTCTTGATATGAAGAGAACGCTCAGTAGGTCCTGCTAGGAAGCTTTCGTCACCATCATAAGGCGTATAGTTAGCTTGAACGAAGCGAGAAATACTTGCTTTTTCTTTCCAGTCTACACCTTTGAAGCCTTCCCAAGCTTTGTCGAAAATATCTTGAGCTTCAACAACTGTTTTAACAACCATTTGATTTTCCTCTTAATTCTAGTAACAAGCATCTGTTACATTTATATTTAAAGTATATCACAAGGTAATCGGTTTCACAAACGATTTTCATAGAGAAATTGGACATTCTTTTATAATACAGTTTGACAAACAGAGGGAAACTGTGTTATAATTTTGAAAAATTAAATGAAAACAGAAAAAGAGTCTAATAAACTTAGATAGTTTACAAAGTTAAGGGAGGGCTTATCATGGAAAAAAGTAAAAATATTACGGGTTTTGATTTTCTGTGGTTAGCCTTGTATACTATTGCTGCCTTTTTATTTGAATTATTACTGGTGACAGTGGAAGGATTTTTGGGGATTTCAATTTATCACGCCACAAAGTTTCAGATGATTGCTCACTGGATAGTAACTAGTCTGGGCTGGTTAGGTTTAGGATTCGCTATTATTGCTCTAGCTAAAAAACAAACTGGCTTTGACCTTTTGAAAACGGAGAAAAAAACTGTATCTGTTTGGCAATGGTTGGCGGTTGTCTTGAGTTTTATCCTTATTACACTTGTCCAATACTGGGATTGGAAGGGCTTCAAAATTTTGCTTGAATTTCAGCATTTGGGTTGGTTGAAATTTCTATTTCAATATATCTACTATGCTGCTGAAAGTTTCCTGATTTCTCTGGTATTGGTTTTCGGACAAAAAGCTTTTGAGACTTGGTTTAAAAATGATAAAATTCCCTATGGAGGTATTCTCTTAGGTTTGACATGGGGCTTGATGCATATCTTGTCAAAGGGAAGTGTCTTAACAGGAATATTAACTTGTTTAGCTGGCTTTCTATTCGGTAGTGTTTATCTCCTAGTGAATAAAGATTACAAGAAGACTCTCGTCATTGTGACTTGCTTATTTATGCTTTAAAAGATTCTAGGAGATGGCATGTTAATTTTTCCGCTTATCAATGACACATCGCGAAAGATCATCCATATTGATATGGATGCTTTTTTTGCTTCGGTGGAAGAGCGGGATAATCCCAAGCTTAAGGGTAAGCCAGTGATCATAGGTAGCGATCCTCGTCAGACGGGTGGGCGTGGCGTAGTTTCGACGTGTAATTATGAAGCCAGAAAGTTTGGGGTTCATTCGGCCATGAGCTCCAAGGAAGCTTATGAACGGTGTCCGCAGGGGATTTTCATCTCGGGGAATTATGAAAAATACCAGGCTGTTGGTTTACAGATTCGCGAAATTTTTAAGCGCTACACTGACCTAGTCGAACCGATGTCAATTGATGAGGCTTATCTGGATGTGACGGAAAATAAGCTGGGTATCAAATCAGCTGTCAAGATTGCTAGACTGATCCAGTTTGATATCTGGAATGAGCTGCAGCTGACCGCTTCAGCAGGCGTTTCTTACAATAAATTTCTGGCCAAAATTGCCAGTGATTACCAAAAACCGCATGGTCTGACCGTCATCCTGCCTGATGAGGCAGAGGCGTTTTTAGCCCCCATGGACATTGCCAAGTTTCACGGGGTTGGCAAGAAGAGTGTCGAGAAACTGCATGAGATGGGCGTCTATACTGGAGCGGATCTACTCAAGATACCGGAAATGACCTTGATTGATAAATTCGGCCGCTTTGGCTTTGACCTTTATCGAAAGGCACGGGGGATTAGCAATTCTCCTGTCAAAACAAATCGTATTCGTAAGTCTATCGGAAAGGAAAGGACCTATGCCAAGCTGCTCTATAGCGAAGAGGATATTAAAAAAGAGCTGACTCGCCTGGCGGCTAAGGTAGCTCTCAGCTTAGATAAGCACCAGAAAGCTGGTAAGACGGTTGTCCTCAAAATCCGCTACGCTGATTTTTCAACTCTAACCAAAAGGCGGACCTTGGATCAACAGACTAGAGAAGCGGAATTGATTGAGCGGGTCGCCCATGAAATTTATGATAGTTTGGAGGAACAACCACGAGGGGTCCGCCTGCTAGGGCTGACGGTGACAGGCTTTGGATAAGAATGTAAAAGAGTCTGGGACATAACTGTCTCAGACTCCTACTGTTTTAAAGGGGAATATTTGATAAGGAAGTCCTTGTCAGATGTACCTAAAGAACGATGTTGATAGGCCTGTCGAGAAAGGTTCAAAGACAGCTTAAATGAACTTTTGCAGCCATTGCATAGAAATGATAGATTTACCGATTTCTGTTTTTGTCCCTTTTAGCTGCCGAAGATACTGTGGATATCTTCCTCAGTTAGCCCGATCATAGGGTCAATTTTCAGGAAATTTTCCGTTGATAAGACATGGTTTTCCACAATCTTTTCTACATTATCCACAGGAGTGTGGATAAGTTCTTGAGAACCCTCTATGTCTCCAAAACGCTCAATCAGATAAGTTTTGCGGGCTGTTCCGGTATTTTTTACGGCATAGTCAAAGGCCGCTTTTTCCCCAAGCAGAATCAGTTTGCTCTTGGCTCGGGTGATAGCTGTGTAGACCAGATTGCGCTGGAGCATGCGGTGGCTGCTTCGAGTAATAGGGAGGATAACCACAGGAAATTCGCTGCCTTGAGACTTGTGGATGCTCATGGCATAGGCTAAGCGGATTTTGTACCATTCGCTGCGCTGATAGCTAATCTCGTTGCCGTCAAAGTTGATGGTCAGTTCGTCCTGTTTGGATTCGGTGTACTTAGCTGGCAGCAGGTCGGTGATATAGCCCAAGTCACCGTTAAAGACATTATTTTCAGCGTCATTGACGAGGTGGATGACCCGATCTCCCTGTCGATATTGGCAGTCAGGTGCTTCAAAGGTCAGCTGGTCTTTTTCCACAGGATTGATGAGATTTTGCATGAGGCTGTTAATCTGGTCAATGCCAGCCTGTCCGCGGTACATGGGAGCCAGCACTTGCACATCCTGAGCTGGGATGCCGCTGCGAATAGCTGCGCTGGTAATTCGTTCAATCATGGGCGGGATGTGTTCATTTCGAGCTTCAAAATAAGAGCGATCCGCTTTTTTCTCAGTAAAATCTGCTGGCAGCAGTCCTTTTTGGATCTGACTAGCCAAGGTGACAATGGTCGAATCTTGACTCTGACGGTAAATTTTTTCCAGCTTGGTTTGGGGAATGCTCGGTATTTGCAGTAGGTCAGCTAATACCTGACCAGGACTGACAGAGGGCAACTGCTCCGCATCACCAACCAAGAGCAATTTGGTATTGGAGGAGATGTTGCTGAGGAGCTGGTTGGCCAGCCAAGTGTCTACCATGGAGAACTCGTCCACAATGATAAAATCAGCATCCAGATAATCATCCAAATGACTGGTATCATCATCTCCAGTCATACCGAGATGCCGGTGGATCGTAGCACTGGGCAGTCCAGTCAGCTCATTCATACGGCGAGCAGCCCGACCAGTAGGAGCAGCAAGAAGGATGGGCAAATCTGCCTTCTTTTTCAAATCCAAGCCTCGAAGCTGGCTGTAGACGGCGATGATACCATTGATGACGGTTGTTTTGCCTGTTCCTGGTCCGCCAGTCAGGATAAAGACTTTTTGTGTGATAGCGTCGAAAATGGCCTGTTTCTGAATACCATCATAGTGGATGCCTAGGTCATCTTCAGCTTGGCTGATGGCATCGAGGATTTTTTCCTCTTCAAAGCGATCTTGATGGCCTTTTTCCAAGAGACGGACTAGATTGCTACGGATGCCTTCCTCGGCAAAGAAGAGGCTGTTTTCAAAAATCTTGGTTTCGACGTTTTGGACCTTGTCTTCTTCAATCAGGTGAGCTAATTCATCGGCTACCAGACTGGGATCTAGCTCTACTTGGCGCGAATTCTCCAAGAGTTCAATGGTATGAGCCAATAGGTCTCTAGCCTCCAGATAAGTATCGCCAGTTTCCATGGACTGGGTCAGAAGGGTATGAATCAAACCAGCCCGAAAACGCTCAGGGGCATCACTCTCAATGCCCAACTGCTGGGCTAGTTGATCGGCAATTTTAAAGCCGATACCTTGGATGTCCTCAACCAGTTGGTAGGGATACTGTTCAACGATTTCCAGCGTTTCTCCCTTGTAGGTGTCTTGGATCTGAAAGGCTAGCTTGTTGGGAATCCCGTAGGCGGCTAGTTTGGCCAGAACCAGCTCCGTTCCATAGTTGAGTTGCAGCTTGGTTACAAAAGCTTCTCGATTCTTGGCGGAAAGACTAGTGATTTCTTTGAGCTTTTCTGGCTCGGCTAAAATTTTATCAATGGTATCTTCTCCATAGAGCTCGACAATTTTCTGGGCAGTCTTGACCCCGATACCTTTAAAGTGGTCACTGGAAAAATATTTAACCAGCCCCTTGCTGGTCGGTTTAGCTCTCTCATAGCGGGAAATTTTGAGCTGCTGTCCGTACTTGGGATGCTGAACTAGATTTCCCCAAAAAGTATAGTCCTCGCCTTCAATAACATCGGCCATGGTGCCGGTAACGATAATCTCAAAATCATCAAAATTTTCACAATCCGTGTCTTGGATGTCCAAGAGGAGGATGCGAAAGAAATTGCTGGGATTCTCAAAAATGATGCGCTCAATGGTGCCTGAAAAATAAAATTCTAACATTTCCTCATTCATGTATTTCTAAAAATCAAACCCAGCTGAGAAGTCAACTGAGTTTGGACAGGCTATACTCCTTAAGTATTAATAAGTTTTAAAAGGCAGCAGCGGCCAGAAGCGGAATTTGGCTTCGCCTTGAATTTGACTGGATTTGAAAGCACCGACCTGACGGCTGTCTTTGGAAACAATCCGATCGTCACCTAAAAGCAGGTACTCGTCATCTAGGAGCTTGATGGTAAAGACAGGACTGCCGTCTTTATCCACTGTAAAGGCCTGAGCCTGAGAAGCCAGCTTGCGGAAAAATTCCCCATTGTCCTCAAAGTCCTCACCGATATAAGTGGACTGAAGTTTGTCCTCTTGGAATTTCCTGATATACTCCGTTAAATAGGGTTCATCAGTCTTTTTGCCATTGATATAGAGAGTGTCGTTTTCATATTGGATAGTGTCACCAGGCAGGCCGATGACACGTTTCACGATTTCTTTCGTTTTGCCGTTATCATCTTTTTCAGAGGCTACAACAATATCGAAGCGATCAACCGACTGGTGCTTGAGAACCAATAAATACTCACCATTGGCCAGCGTCGGGTCCATAGAGTGACCGTCAACCTTGACAGGTGCCCAGAGGAGCCAGCGGGAGATTAGGATAGCTGAGATAATCAGGGAAAAGAGTCCCCATTCCTTGAGGAAGGCTCGGAAGTCAAAGTGTTTGTTTTTCATGGCTTACCTTTCTAAAAGCTTTTTTGCTTTTTCTGTATTTTTGAAATGGAGTTTGGCTGAATGCTGGAGACCGGCCATTCCGTATACTTGGAGAATCTGGCTAGCAACCTGATCGCTCTTGCTTCCTGCTCCGCTTGGCAGAGTGTAACCAAGCTCCTGGCTCAGATTTTCTAGATTTTCCAGAAAGAGGTCACGGGCGATAATGGAGCTGACAGCGACAGCTAGAAACTTCCCTTCAGCTTTTTCAATGAGGCTAATGGGATTTGGGAAATGATTCTTTTCATTTTGCAGGTATTTGTCATAATTTTGCTGACTGGTAAAGGCATCAATGACAATTTTTTCCGGTGTCAAACCTTTTTGCAGTAGCAGATAAATGGCTTGATTGTGAAGAGCCACTTTGACAGATACGGCATTGTAACCAGAGGCAATTACTTCATTATATTTTTCTGGAGACAAGAGTAGGGCCTGATGTTGGATTTCTTTTTTCAAAATCGGTGCCAGCTGCCGAATCTTAAGGTCGGTCAAGGCCTTCGAGTCGCCTACACCCAACTTGCGCAAGAAAGCATGCTGTTCTGGACTGACAAAGGAAGCCACCGCTGCTAAACCACCAAAATAAGAGCCGTTTCCGACCTCATCAGTACCAATAAGGGGAAAGTTCTGGGAAGTGTTGACTGTTTCCTCGGCTTGATGGCCGAAAAAAGCAGCATAGTGGCCAGCTTTTTCTCCTTGAAAAAGAACCTTGCCAGAAGTATAGATGCTGACAGTTGCCTGATTCAATTTCAGCAGATATTGAATGTATTGATTCTTGCTAGGTGTCAGGCAGTCTTGATATTTCTGGATAAAAGCCTGAATTTCTTCTCGTTTAGGACTTAAAGTAATACTTTCCATAGTCACTATTGTACCATAAAAAGGAAAAGAGGAAAGCCATAAGAATGTAAGATTTTAAGATATTTTCTTCATGTTTTTAAGTAGTAACTTTAAGACTGACAAAGCGTATTTTTTTTGGTATAATATCATGAGGTGATTTTATGGCAAATTTGAATCGATATAAGTTTACATTTGGTAACAAAACATTGACCTTAACAACGGAGCATGATAATTTATTTATGGAAGAAGTTGAGCGGGTTGCAAAGGAAAAATATAAGGCCATCAAAGAGCAGATGCCTGCAGCAGATGACGAAGTTTTGGCCATTCTCTTAGCTATCAACAGCCTGTCAACTCAGCTGAGCCGCGAGATTGAATTTGATGATAAAGAAAAGGAATTGGAAAATTTCCGGCACAAAATGCTGAATGAACTAAGAGAAAAGTCGGCTAAATAGAGGAGAAATAATGTTTTCAGTAATTATTTTGCTAGTTTTAGCCTGGAGTTTCTATATTGGGTATTCACGAGGTATTGTTTTACAAGGATTTTATACTGCAGCGGCCCTTGTGGCGATGCTGATTGCGGGCTATTTTTATAAGGGAGTAGCGAAAGCAATCAGTCTGTGGATTCCTTATGCCAGCGCTACTCAAGGCTCATCGACATATTTCTTCCCCAATTCACAGTTGTTTCATTTGGACAAGGTTTTTTATGCTGGTTTAGCCTATCTCTTTGTTTTTACAGTTGTTTATGTGTTTGCGCGCTTTATAGGAATTTTTGTTAATCTAGTTCCGTATCCCAACAAGCTTGACACACCGCGGTATAATGTAATCAGCGGAGCGATTGCTGCATTCATTACTCTTTTTGGGATTGAAATGTGCTTGACAATCTTGGCAACAATGCCGCTGGCTGAGGTTCAAGAACGGCTCAATAGCAGTGCCTTGATCCGATTTATCATCAACTATACCCCTATTACGTCCAGTGTTTTAAAACATTTCTGGGTGACGAACGTTATCGGATAATAGAAAGACTCAGTTGGCAGAGCTAGCTGAGTTTCTTTTGAAATAGTTAGAAAAGAAGTTATGAATAAAAAAATTTTAGAAACCTTAGAATTTAGCAAGATTAAAGAGCTTTTCACCCCCTATCTGCTAACTGAGCAGGGCCACTTGGAGCTTAGCCAGTTGCAGCCTACCAGTAAAAAAGAGACCCTTGCTGCCGCTTTTTTAGAAATGACAGATATGCAGCAAATTTTTGTCCAGCAGCCTCATTTTAGTCTGGGAGCTATCCAAGATATTACGGGTCTGACCAAGCGGCTGGAGTTAGATAGCGACCTTAATATTGAGGAATTTCTAGCTCTCAAGCGAGTCTTAGCTGTGACCCATGAGCTGATATCTTTCTACGAGGATTTGGAAAATGTCCAACTGGAACGTTTGAATCGGCTGTTTGACAATCTGGTTGAATTTCCCAGCATCCAAGGCAATCTGCAGGCGATTAATGACGGTGGCTTTGTTGAAAGCTTTGCCAGTGAGGAACTGGCCCGCATCCGCCGAAAAATTCAAGAAAATGAAAACCAGGTGCGGGAAATTCTGCAGGAAATCCTCAAGACTAAGGGAGACATGCTGGTGGACCAAGTGGTAGCCAGTCGAAATGGCCGCAATGTGCTGCCGGTCAAAAATACCTATCGCAACCGCATTTCTGGTGTGGTTCACGATATTTCAGCCAGTGGGAATACCGTCTATATCGAGCCTAGAGCAGTTGTCAATCTCAACGAGGAAATCACCAATGCTCGAGCTGATGAGCGCTATGAAATCCAGCGGATTTTGCAGGAGCTGTCTGACCGTATCCGGCCACATGCGACTGAACTTGCCAACAATGCTTGGATTATCGGGCATCTGGATTTGGTGCGTGCCAAAGTCCGCTTTATGCAGGAGACAAGATCGGTAGTGCCAAACATATCGGAGGAGCAGGATATCCGACTTCTCAGTGTCCGCCATCCCTTGATTGAAAATGCGGTGGCTAATGACCTGCATTTCGGGCCGGATTTGACAGAAATTGTCATTACAGGTCCTAATACGGGTGGTAAGACCATTATGCTGAAGACCTTGGGTTTGGCTCAGCTCATGGCCCAGTCAGGCCTGCCGATTCTGGCAGACAAGGGTAGTCAGGTGGGGATTTTTAACCAAATCTTTGCTGACATTGGTGATGAGCAGTCGATTGAGCAGAGTTTGTCGACTTTCTCCAGTCACATGACCAATATCGTCTCTATTTTAGAGCAGGTCGATAGCGAGAGTCTGGTTCTGCTGGATGAGCTGGGGGCTGGGACTGACCCGCAGGAGGGAGCAGCTCTGGCTATTGCCATCTTGGAAGATTTGCGGTTGAGGCAGATTAAAACCATGGCGACTACCCACTATCCTGAGCTCAAAGCCTATGGGATTGAGACGGACTGGGTGGAAAATGCCAGCATGGAATTTGATACAGATAGTTTAAGGCCGACCTATCGCTTTATGCAGGGAGTGCCTGGCCGCTCCAATGCCTTTGAAATTGCTCGGCGTTTGGGCTTGTCGGAAGTCATTGTTGGCCATGCCCAAGAGCAGACCAACACAGACAGCGATGTCAATCGGATCATTGAGCGCCTAGAGGAGCAGACACTGGAAAGCCGCAAGCGCTTGGATAATATCCGCGAGGTGGAGCAGGAAAATCTCAAATTTAACCGAGCCCTCAAAAAGCTTTACAATGAGTTTAACCGAGAAAAGGAAACCGAGCTCAATAAGGCGCGCTTGGAAGCCCAGGAAATCGTTGATTTGGCTTTGTCAGAGAGTGAGAGTATTCTCAAAAATCTCCATGATAAGTCTAGTCTTAAACCGCATGAGATTATTGAAGCCAAGGCTCAGCTTAAAAAGTTGGCACCAGAAACGGTTGATTTATCAAAGAATAAGGTGCTGCAGCAAGCCAAGAAAAATCGGGCGCCCAAGGTGGGAGATGATATCCTGGTCACCAGCTATGGTCAGCGGGGAACCTTGGTCAAGCAGCTCAAGGACGGCCGCTGGGAAGCTCAGGTCGGTCTTATCAAGATGACTCTGGAAGAGCAGGAATTCAACTTACTCAAGGCTGAAAAGGAGCAGCAACCTAAGCGCAAGCAGGTCAATGTGGTCAAGCGAGCCAATACTGCTGGACCGAAAGCCAGGCTGGATCTACGCGGCAAACGCTATGAAGAGGCTATGGAAGAGCTTGATGCCTTTATCGATCAGGCCCTCCTCAATAACATGGCTCAGGTGGATATTATCCACGGTATCGGGACCGGCGTCATCCGCGAAGGGGTGACTAAATACCTCCGCCGCAACAAGCATGTCAAGTCCTTCGGCTATGCCCCGCAAAATGCCGGCGGCAGTGGCGCGACGATTGTGATCTTTAAGTAAGAGGCCAGAAATGAAAATACAAATCTATGACTCGACTTATGAGAAAAGTTGGGTTTATACAAAAGCTTTGAGTTATCTCTTTTCGCCTTTCTTTGATGATATGAGCCGCAGCAAGGATGAGTTTACTGAAGAGCCTTACCAAGATTCGGTTGAGCTCATAGCAGTGGAAGATGATCAGGTTGTGGGGCTTCTGGATATTGGGATTTACACCGAAGAAGCAAGTCATTCTTATGCATATTATCCAGGAGAAAAGATAGCTTACTTCGCTAATCTGGCTGTCCATCCTGATTTTCAGAATCAAGGGATAGCCGGCCAACTCTTTCAAACTGCTCGAGAGAAACTGCATGAAAAGAAAGTTGAGGCCTTGATCATCTTTACCAGAGACGGGAAGCAGGCAAATCACCTCTATCAGAAGTGGGGCGGCAAGCTGATTTGTCAAGACTATTTAGTTGTTGGACGCCCCAAAGATCAAATACCCTTTTCTTTCAGTGTTGATAGGAAACAGCAGACAATCTGTCTGACAGACAAGTCAGGAAATTCCTTAGGCTATTATCAAAGAGAAGGGCATTATATTGTCTCAAGGAAAGAAGATTTGGAGCATTTTGAGATTGATGAACTTTACAAAGAACATACCTATGTCTTGAAAATCAAATAAGGCATTGGAAGTTTCAGCGAAGAGATAGTAGCAGGTTCTTTTATGAGGGCCTGCTTTTTGCTATAATGGAAGCAGCATAAAGTGTTTCGGAGGGAAAATAATGAGATTTAAACATGCATCAGATTCCTGCACGACTATTTTGGTAGGCAAGAAGGCCAGTTACGACGGATCAACCATTGTGGCTCGTACAGAGGATTCACAAAACGGGGTCTTTACGCCCAAGAAATTTGTCGTAGTGGAGCCACAAGACCAGCCCCGCTATTATCAGTCAGTTTTGACTTCTTTTGAGATGGATTTGCCGGACAATCCAGTCCGTTATACGGCAGTACCAGATGCAATTCCCAAGGACGGGATTTGGGGAGCGGCTGGAATTAACAGCTACAATGTTGCTGTCAGCGCAACGGAAACGATTACGACTAATAGCCGCGTACTGGGAGCTGATCCTTTGGTAGAGTCAGGTATCAGCGAGGAAGACATCCTTACGCTGGTTCTTCCCTATATCAAAACAGCTCGAGAAGGGGTTCTACGCTTAGGGAAAATCCTAGAGGAGTACGGCACTTATGAGTCCAATGGGATTGCTATCTCAGATGTCAATGAAATCTGGTGGCTGGAAACCATCGGTGGCCACCATTGGATGGCGCGGCGCGTGCCAGATGATGCCTATGTGACCAACCCCAATCAGCTGGGCAGTGATTATTTTGAATTTGACAATCCAGAGTATTTCCTCTGTCATCCAAATCTCAAAAACTTTATCAAGGAAAACCATCTCAATCTGAATTACTCAGATGAGGGCTTCAATCCACGCTATGCTTTTGGCAGCCAGAAGGATAAGGACCGCCATTACAATACACCGCGAGCTTGGGATATCCAGCGTTTTCTCAATCCAGAAGTGGAGCAAGATCCAAGGAGTTTCTTCATTCCATGGTGTCGCAAGCCTTACCGCAAGATCACGATCGAAGATGTCAAGTATGTCCTGAGCAGTCACTATCAGGATTCGCCTTATGATCCTTATGGAGCAGAAGGGGACCACCACAGCAGACGGGCCTTTCGGACTATCGGTATTAATCGAACTAGTCAGACGGCTATCTTGCAGTTGCGCCCTAATCAACCGCAGGAAACAACAGGGATCCAGTGGCTGTCCTACGGCTCTATGCCTTACAATACAGCCGTTCCTTTCTTTACTCAAGTCTCGACAACGCCAGACTACTTTGCCAACACGATGGACAAGGTTTCGACGGATTCTTTCTACTGGGCCAATCGACTGATTGCTGGGTTGGCTGATGCTCATTTTAGCAGCCATGTCGGAGACTTGGATGATTATCAGGAAAAGACTATGGCTTGGGGCCATGAAATGATCGATCGGGTAGACCGAGCTCTGGCCAAGGGCGAGGATGTGGACTTTGAAGCTGAAAATCAAGCCATGAGCGACAAGGTACAAGAAGCGACAGACCAGCTCTTGGAGAAAGTTCTCTTGGATGCCAGCAATCTCATGACCAATCATTTCTCACTGAGTGACTGAGGTCTTAGCCGTAGCAAATATTTTTCTTTCTCTTGCTTTTGGTGTAAAATGTTATCAAAAGTAAGCAATAAAAGGAGAAGATTTATGGTAGCAGCAGTTACAGATGCAACATTTGCAGAAGAAACAAAAGACGGATTGGTTCTGATTGACTTTTGGGCAGCTTGGTGCGGTCCATGTCGGATGCAGGGGCCTATCTTAGAGCAACTGGCAGGGGAAGTCCATGAGGACGAATTGAAAATCCTTAAAATGGATGTGGATGAAAATCCAAATACTGCCCGTGAATTTGGCATTATGTCCATTCCGACCCTTCTGTTTAAGAAAGACGGTCAAGTCGTTAAGCAAGTCGCAGGTGTTCACACCAAAGACCAGCTCAAGGCTATTATCGCGGAATTGAGCTAAGTAAGAAGCCTGAGGGCTTCTTTTTTTGCCTATTCAAAAGTGCCAGAATAGAGGAAAAAGGTCAAGATATAGGAGACGCACCATGACAGAAGAACGAATCATCAGGAAAATGCTTTTTGAGGATATAGAAAAGTTAGCGAATGCTTTTATTCAGCGAGGCTGGCCAGACCGTAGAGAGACTCTGAAAAACTACTTTCTGGAGCAAGCGACGGGTGAGCGCCAAGTTTTGGTGGCTGTTGATGGGACATTTCTAGCTGCTTACATTACAGTCATCCCATCAGCCAAGCATGGGTCCTTTGCAGGCCTTTATTCTGAGTTAACTGATTTTAATGTTTTTGAAAGTTTCCAAAGACAGGGCATTGGCACGGCTTTATTGGAAAAAGCAGAGCAAGTGGCTCAGAATTATTCAGATGTGGTTAGCTTGGGTGTTGGTTTGCATAAAGGCTATGGTCCGGCGCAACGGCTGTATGTACGCCGCGGTTATATTCCAGATGGCTCAGGTGTTTGGTTTCAAAATCAACCGCTCGCTCCCTATGCTCCATGCGAGAATAACGATGAGTTGGTATTATACTTTTCAAAAAGGGCAAAATAAAAGAGGTTGTAAAACCTCTTTTTGATATGCTGATTAATATCTCGCTGGCCCCATCGTCGCACTCTTGATATTGAAGCGCTTTTTGAGGTAGAAACGGAGTGCTAGAGTGATTCCTCCGATGATAGCAACTACGATGTTTGAGAAATGTGGGTTGAGAAAGTCAGGGAGCAGGCTAGAACCAACGATTGAAAGAGTCCAAAGGGCAATGGCTCCTACCATGATTAAGATAGACTTTAGCAGATGTGGTCTTTGGCTGCGCTCTGTATTTGGTCCATAAAAGCGGTAAATAAAATTATAGAGAGCATAGAAAGCGAGGCCACCGACAAGGCTTCCAAATACAAGGGTTGTCATCCCATAAACAGATGGTTGAGAAGATGCTAAGTTGACGATGGAAGTCAGAACGGTGAAGAAACCGAAGATGAAGAGGACGGAGTCCAACATCATCCATTTTGGATCGTCATTTTCCTTTGGATGTTCGGCATCGTAACGTTCTTTTTCAGTTAGGGAAGAGGCCCAAGTAGTTGGGGCTCCGTAGAGGCCGCGGGCAGTGATTCCCTTGGTTTGATTTTCCAAAATTTCTGGAATAATTTCTTCTAAGATGGTTTTAATTTCTTGGTCCGACTTGCCATCTTTGAGCAACTGGTGGGTGGCAATGTGGATAAATTCCTTGTTTTTCTTACTGAGTTTGTCTAATGATACTTGTGACATAGGTATCCTTTCTGATGATTAGAATAATTTTTTATGGAAAAGGTAAAGGGTTAGAGAACCGCTCATAGCAAAGGCGATGAACATGATAATCCAAAAGGCATGCGGTTCGCCATTTAGAGGGAGCTCATTGTTTTTGAAGTTCATGCCGTAGGCTGAAAAGATCATAGTCGGGATGGACATGACAACCGTCACCAAAGCCAGTGTTTTCATGATATTGTTCTGGTTGTTGGAGATGATAGAGGCAAAGGTATCTGTCATGCTGTGGAGGATATTTCCGTAAATATCGGCCATCTCAATGGCCTGCTGGGTCTCAATCAAGGTATCTTCCAGCAAGTCCTCGTCTTCCAGATATTTCTTGATATTACTGGTGGCACTAGTCAGCTTCTTAATCACGCGCTCATTGGTTTTGAGGGAGGCCTTGAAATAGACGATGGTCTTTTCAAGCTCCATGAGCTCAATCAGCTCTTCATTTCGCGTGGATTGGTGCAGCTGGCTCTCAATCTGTTCGCTCTTGCGGTCAATGGAGCGCAGGGCTGTCAGGTATAGTTCGGCATTGCGGTAAAGAATCTGAAAGATAAAGCGTGACTTCATAAAGGTATAGAAGTTGCGCAAGCGGCGGCTGATAAAAATATCCAACAGAGGCAATTTTTCTAAACAGGTGGTGATAATGGCCTCTTCGGTGATGATAATACCAAGCGGAATGGTGATGTAGTAGGTTTTGTTGTTTCTTTCCTCTGTGATAGGGACGTCTACGATAATCAGTGTGTAGTCATCTTCGATGGTAACCCGAGACATTTCTTCCGCATCGAGCGGAGCCCGCAGGTCTGCAATGTCAATGTTAAAGGCATTAGCAATTTCTATAGATTCACTCTGAGAAGGATTGACCATATTAATCCAAGTTCCGGCTTCAAGTGTATCAATTTCTTTGAATTCGGTTGTTGTTGATAAAAATACTTGTTTCATGTCTCCTCCTAGAATTATTTTTACACACCGTCTTATTATACTACAAATTCCGATTTTTGGGACAAAAGATTGCAGAAAATTTTGCTATAATAGAGGAAGTTTAAAGGTAAAGTGTGGAATAAATGCAAGATAAAATTGTGATTCATGGAGCGCGAGCTCATAATTTAAAAAATATTGATGTCGAAATTCCGCGGGACAAGCTGGTCGTGGTGACCGGTTTGTCTGGTTCGGGCAAGTCTAGTCTGGCTTTTGACACCCTCTATGCCGAAGGGCAGCGCCGCTATGTAGAGAGCCTGTCGGCCTATGCTCGCCAGTTTTTGGGCAATATGGAAAAGCCGGATGTGGACTCGATTGATGGTCTTAGTCCAGCCATTTCCATTGACCAGAAGACGACCAGTAAGAACCCCCGCTCAACGGTAGGAACTGCGACTGAAATCAATGACTACCTGCGCCTGCTCTATGCTCGTGTCGGGACGCCATACTGTATCAATGGTCACGGAGCTATTACCGCTTCGTCTGTTGAGCAGATTGTTGACAAGGTTTTGGAATTGCCAGAGCGTCAGCGTTTGCAGATTTTGGCGCCGGTCATCCGCAAGAAAAAGGGTCAGCATAAGACCGTTTTTGATAAGATTCAGAGAGACGGTTATGTACGTGTGCGCGTGGATGGGGATGTCTACGATGTGACGGAAGTGCCAGAGCTTTCTAAGAGCAAGCAGCATGATATTGAGGTCGTGGTAGACAGAATTGTTATCAAGGAAGGGGTGCGCAGCCGTCTCTTTGACTCGGTCGAAGCAGCTCTGCGGATTGCTGAGGGTTATGTGGTGATTGACACGATGGACGGTCAAGAGCTGCTCTTTTCGGAGCACTATGCCTGTCCAGTTTGTGGCTTTACGGTGCCAGAGCTAGAGCCGCGCCTCTTTTCTTTTAATGCGCCTTTTGGTTCCTGTCCGGACTGTGATGGTCTGGGGGTTAAGCTGGAGGTGGATCTAGATGTGGTTGTGCCAGAAGCTGGCAAGACCTTGCGCGAAGGAGCGCTTGCGCCTTGGAATCCCATCTCCTCCAACTACTATCCGCAGATGCTGGAGCAGGCTATGGCAGCCTTTGGCATTGATATGGATAAGCCTTTTGAGGAGCTGACGGAGGAAGAAAAACAGCTGATTTTCTTTGGTTCAGATGGGCGGGAGTTCCATTTCCACTATGAAAATGAATTTGGCGGTGTGCGCGATATTGACATTCCTTTTGAGGGGGTTGTCACTAATATCAACCGTCGCTACCATGAAACCAATAGTGATTTTACTCGGACGCAGATGAGGACTTATATGAATGAGCTGACTTGTGCGGCTTGCCACGGCTACCGACTCAGTCCTCAGGCCTTGTCTGTCAAGGTTGGCGGCGAAGATGGATTGCACATCGGTGAGATTTCAGACTTGTCCATTGCAGATCATTTGCTTCGGTTGGACAAGCTTAGCTTGACTGACAATGAAGCGACGATTGCTCGGCCGATTCTAAAGGAAATCCATGACCGCCTGACCTTCCTTAATAATGTTGGGCTCAATTACCTGACTTTGTCTCGCTCGGCTGGGACTCTATCAGGGGGTGAGAGTCAGCGGATTCGCTTGGCGACCCAGATTGGCTCTAATCTGAGCGGTGTCCTTTATATCCTGGACGAGCCCTCTATTGGCTTGCACCAGCGTGATAATGATCGCCTGATTGCCAGCCTCAAGAAGATGCGCGACCTGGGCAATACCCTCATCGTGGTCGAGCATGATGAGGACACCATGCGGGAGGCCGACTGGCTGATTGACGTGGGACCAGGAGCCGGTGTTTTCGGTGGTGAAATCGTCGCAGCCGGCACTCCTGCACAAGTGGCTAAGAACAAGAAATCCATCACAGGCCAATACCTGTCAGGTAAACGTGAAATCCCAGTACCATTGGAACGCCGTGTAGGTAACGGTCGCTTTATTGAAGTGACAGGGGCTCAGGAAAATAACCTGCAGAATATCACGGCCAGATTCCCCTTGGGCAAATTTATCGCTGTGACAGGAGTTTCTGGGTCTGGTAAGTCAACGCTGGTCAACTCTATCCTTAAAAAGGCCATTGCACAAAAACTCAACCGCAATTCTGCCAAACCAGGTAAGTTCAAGAAAATCTGCGGTATTGAACATGTGGATCGGCTGATTGATATTGACCAGAGCCCAATTGGACGTACACCGCGCTCTAATCCGGCTACCTATACTGGAGTCTTTGACGATATTCGCGATCTGTTTGCCAAGACCAATGAAGCCAAGATTCGTGGCTACAAGAAGGGTCGTTTCAGCTTTAATGTCAAGGGCGGTCGCTGTGAGGCCTGCTCGGGTGATGGGATTATCAAGATTGAAATGCACTTCCTGCCTGACGTCTATGTGGCCTGCGAGGTCTGTCACGGCACCCGTTATAATAGCGAGACTCTAGAAGTCCACTACAAGGAGAAGAATATCGCTCAGGTTCTAGACATGACGGTCAATGATGCGGTAGAATTCTTCCAGCATATTCCGAAGATTGCCCGCAAACTCCAGACTATCAAGGACGTGGGGCTAGGCTATGTGACTCTGGGGCAGCCAGCCACAACCTTGTCGGGTGGTGAAGCCCAGCGGATGAAGCTGGCCAGTGAGCTTCACAAGCGCTCAACTGGCAAGTCCTTCTATATCTTGGATGAGCCGACTACGGGTCTTCATTCCGAAGACATTGCCAAGCTCCTTCATGTGCTATCACGCTTTGTGGACGATGGCAATACAGTCCTCGTCATTGAGCACAATCTGGATGTTATCAAGACAGCTGACCATATCATTGACTTGGGACCAGAAGGCGGTGTCGGTGGCGGTACAATTATTGCGACGGGTACACCAGAGGAAGTCGCAGCCAACCCAGCCAGCTATACTGGCCAATATTTGAAAGGTAAGCTACACATAAAATAATTCATCAAAAATCCCTGTTCTTTTCTAAAGACGGGGATTTTCCGTGTCGGAGAATGCTCGTTGGATTCTAAGTCCTAGATAAGGCTTATAAAAAATGCCCTATTTGACTTGTTTTTTGATATAATAAGCTTAGTTATTTCATGGAGGTATTGAATGATATCAAGAGTTGAAAAGTTTGAAGCTGCATTAGCTCAGACGGAATGTGATGCTGTCCTAGTGACAAATCTGAAGAATATTTACTATCTGACTGGTTTCAGCGGGACAGAAGCGACGGTTTTCATCAGTAAAAAGCGCCGAATTTTCTTGACGGATGCGCGCTATACCCTGATTGCTAAAGGAGTAGTTCAGGGCTTTGACATTGTGGAAACGCGCGATGCGATTGGGGAAATTGCCAAAATCGTTGCGGACGACAAGCTGCAAAAAATCGGTTTTGATGATGAGATTTCCTATGCTTACTTTAAAATGCTGGAAAGTGTTTTTGCTGGTCATGAACTGGTGCCGATGACAGGTTTTATTGAAAAGCTGCGCATGATTAAGGATGCCCAGGAAATCGAGACCATTCGCAAGGCCTGCCAGATTTCGGACCAAGCCTTCTTGGATGTGCTGGACTTTATCAAGCCTGGTGAGACGACGGAGTTGGCTGTCATGAACTTTTTGGACGCTCGCATGCGCCAGCTAGGGGCTTCAGGTGCCTCCTTTGACTTTATCATTGCTTCGGGTTACCGCTCTGCTATGCCTCATGGTGTGGCCAGTGACAAGGTGATTCAGAAGGGTGAAACTCTGACCATGGACTTTGGCTGCTACTACAATCATTATGTCAGCGATATGACGCGGACTGTTCATGTGGGGCAGGTGACGGATGAGGAGCGGGAGATTTATGATATTGTCCTGCGCAGTAATCAAGCCCTGATAGAAGCAGCCAAGGCTGGGCTTAGCCGAATTGATTTTGACCGGATTCCGCGGCAGATTATTAACGATGCTGGCTACGGTCCTTACTTCAGCCACGGGATTGGCCATGGTATCGGTCTGGACATTCATGAGATTCCTTACTTTGGCAAGTCAGAAGAGCCGATTGAAGCGGGCATGGTTCTGACAGATGAGCCAGGGATTTATCTGGATGGGAAATACGGTGTCCGCATCGAAGACGATCTCCTCATCACCGAAACAGGCTGCGAAGTCCTAACTCTTGCGCCGAAAGAGTTGATTGTTATTTGAGAATTGTCAGGCTTTATGGTACAATAAAGAGTAAATTATTTATTAAAGAGGTAAAAAACAAATGATTGAAGCAAGCAAGCTGAGAGCTGGAATGACTTTTGAAACAGCAGATGGAAAACTCATCCGCGTGTTGGAAGCAAGTCACCACAAACCAGGTAAGGGAAATACAATCATGCGTATGAAATTGCGTGATGTCCGTACAGGCTCTACTTTTGATACTAGCTACCGTCCAGAAGAAAAATTTGAACAAGCGATTATCGAAACAGTACCAGCACAATACTTGTACCAAATGGATGATACAGCTTATTTCATGAATACTGAGACCTATGACCAATACGAAATTCCAGTAGTCAATGTAGAAGAAGAGCTGAAATTCATCCTTGAAAACTCAGACGTGAAAATCCAATTCTACGGAACAGAAGTGATTGGTGTAACAGTGCCGACAACTGTTGAATTGGTCGTAACAGACACACAACCGTCAATCAAGGGCGCAACTGTAACAGGTTCTGGTAAGCCAGCTACTCTTGAAACGGGTCTTGTCGTCAACGTACCTGACTTCATCGAAGTTGGTCAAAAACTGATTATCAACACTGCAGAAGGAACTTACGTTTCTCGTGCGTAATTTCACTCTTTCAGATAGAAAGGAATTCTTATGGCAAACGAACAATTAGGCGAAATCGTCATTGCGCCACGAGTTTTGGAAAAAATCATTGCCATTTCTACGGCAAAGGTGGAGGGCGTTCATTCTTTTGCGAATAAAAGCATGTCAGACAGCCTCTCTATGCGCACGCTCGGACGCGGTGTTGCTCTTCATACTGATGAAAGTGGCGATGTGACGGTTGACATCTACCTGTATCTGGAGTACGGTATCAGTGTGCCAACAGTTGCAGTTGCGATTCAAAAAGCGGTCAAAAGCGCTGTTAATGATATGGCTGAGGTGGAACTGTCAGCGGTGAATATTCACGTTGCAGGCATTGTCCCAGAAAAATCTCCAAAACCAGATTTGAAAGATCTATTTGATGAGGATTTCCTCAATGAGTAAGGTAGTTGTAGATTCAAGACGTGATTTACGGGAGAGAGCATTTCAGGCTTTAATGAGCTTGGAATATGATGGAGATACAGTTGAGGCTTGCCGCTTTGCTTATCTACACGATAAGGAAGAAGAGGAGCAAGTTGAACTCCCTCTCTTCTTGCTCAATCTGGTCAATGGCGTCATGCAATCCAAGAGTGAGTTAGATGACAAGATTGGTCGGTATTTGAAGGCTGGCTGGACCCTGGATCGCTTGACTCTAGTAGAAAAAAATATTCTGCGCTTAGGTTTGTATGAACTAGTGGAATATGATGAAACTCCGCAGCTTGTCGCTGTCAACGAAGCGATTGAATTAGCAAAAAAATTCTCAGATGAAAAATCAAGTAAGTTTATCAATGGGATTTTGAGTCAATTTATAACTGAAGAATGAAGATTGGGGTGCCTGCCTCAGTCTTTTTTACTTTTTGCCAGTTGTAGTTGCAGACAAACTGTAGAAAAGCTTCCGTTATAGAGGTCTATGGCTGGAACAGCCTATCTTGCTATATGTTAACGGCAACCTAGGTCTCGGCTGGGCACTTTTGCTATAGTTTTGTGGCAACCTAGACCTCGGCTGGCCGTTTTCCTATAGTTTCATGGCAATCTAGGCCTCAGCTGGTCGCTTTTTCTATAGATTCATGGCAATCTAGGCCTCGGTTGGTCACTTTTCCTATAGATTCATTGTAACTTAGGTCTCGGCTGCTCACTTTTCCTATAGATTCATGGTAACCTAGGTCTTGGCTGGTCACTTTTCCTATAAATTCATGACAATCTAGACCTCGAACACTCTTTTCATATCTGTTTATAGGATAAATCGCTCTTCGGTCAACCTGTCGTCAAAAGTAAGTGTCGGATGAGGGGAAAATTTTGTGTCTTTTCCTTTTGAAGGAGAGGAGGAAGAGTTAGCAGGAGGATATATTTTTTGGGGATAAATTGAAATAAAAAGTACAACCTTTTTAAAACTTTATCTCTAAGTGCTTTAAATGCTGTCTTGTGACTCAGGCATTTTCTGGGAGGATGATTAATAGCCAGTAGGTATCATTAAGTGATTTTTCAGTAATTGTTGCCAAATCAGTTTTCTTCGGGAAACACTCACGAAGAAGACTATTGGCGATCGAGAAAAAGGTGTTTGACAGTATTACTTAAATGATGATCTATTTCAAGCTTTCTCTTTCGTCCACAATGTGATTTTGCAAGTTTATAAGCTGCTTATGCTTTGTTGGGAGTTTAGTATGACGTTTCCATTCCCGACTAATGCTGGAAGGATGACGATGAAGTAATTTTCCGATTTGAGAAAAATTTAGTCCTTTTGTACGGTAAATCAGAATAATTTCACGCTCATCTATGGTAAAATGGTGATAGCTCATAAGATTTCCGTTCGTAACTAGTTGGTTCAATTCTATTTTACTAGAAAATCTTATGAGTGTTTTATTGTGCACTTATATTGTATATTCAAGAGTTAAAACTTCAAATGATACTTGCTTATCCTTTGAAAGGAATCTGAAATCATACATAAAGTTTTGGAATAAAAAATAATATCTGAAAACCTTTACATTTCAATAGATAATCTGTATAATAAATACAGAAAACGTTTGCATACGTATTTTCTATAGGAAAAAATAAAGGAGTTTTTTTATTTATGAAAAGAAACTATCATCTACAGTCTCGGACGAGTGAAAAGCGTCATTATTTTGGGATTCGTCGCTTAAAAGTCGGAGTCGCATCTGTTGTGATTGCTTCTGGCTTCCTCTTTGGAAGTGCCCAGTTAGCCAAAGCTGATGAGACAAGTGCTTCAGCAACCCCACTAACAGAAGCAGTCTCAGCAGCGGATTCGGAAGTTTTGCCTAAGTCAGCAGATGAAGCAAAAGCCGAGAAAGTGGATAGTTCAACCAAGAAAGAAAGTTCAGAACAGGGAGATTCAGGGCAAGCTGCTTTAGCAGAGGCGATGCCAAGTCAGTCTCCTGAAAATACAGAGGTACAGGAGTCGACAGGTGCTAGTGCAGCTTTAGAAGCAACTGGGCAGGAAGCAAAGGAAGTTGCAGCGTCTAGTGAAAAAGACAAACAAGAGGCTGTTAGTCAGCCACTTGTTTCGGAAGCTTCTGCAAAAACTGCTATTGAAGAAGGTCATATTCGTTTCCATTTCAAAACCTTACCATCGCAGAATCTGGATAGCTTAGGTCTGTGGACTTGGGATGATGTTGAAACGCCTTCTAGTCAAAAGGGAGGCTGGCCGACCGGAGCGACCAGCTTTGCAACAGCCAAAAAAGATGATTATGGCTATTACCTTGATGTTAAAATGGCTGAGAAAAGAAGCAAAATCAGCCTTCTAATCAATAATACAGCAGGTCAGAATATTACGGGTGATAAGACAGTTGAACTGCTCAGCCCGCAAATGAATGAGGTTTGGTTTGACAAAGATTATAATCCTCATACCTCCGAGCCTTTGAAAGAAGGAATGCTTCGGATTAACTACTATCGCACAGATGGTCAGTATGATAAGAAATCCCTCTGGCTCTGGGGAGATGTGCAACATCCAGGTCAAAATTGGCCAGATGGCGTAGACTTTGAAAAGACTGGGAAATACGGTCGCTATGTTGATGTTCCCTTGAAAGAAGCTGCAAAGATGATTGGTTTCTTGCTTTTAGATGAAAGCAAGTCCGGTGACGATGTAAAGATTCAAAATCAGGATTATAATTTTGCAAATTTGGGGAAGACCAGCCAGATTTTCTTGCGTGATGCGGATCCAACGGTTTATACCAACCCTTACTTTGTCAATGATATCCGCATGACAGGAGCCCAGCATGTTAGCTTGACAGAGATTGAGGCGACCTTCTCTACCTTAGAAAATGCTAAAAAAGAAGATATTCTGAAAAACCTAAAAATTACCAACAAAGATGGCGGAGAAGTCGCTGTTAAAGATGTGGTTCTGGATCCTAAGAATAAAAGCGCAAAATTGATCGGTGATTTTAACCAAGCTCAGTCACCTTATCTCATCAAATATGGCAACGACCAATTCAAAACCAGCATGAATTGGCAACTGAAGGACAGTATTTACAAGTATGATGGCGAATTGGGAGCGCGTGTTTCTCAAGCGGGCAAACAAGTGGACCTAACCTTCTGGTCACCAAGTGCGGACCAAGTTGATTTGGTAGTCTATGACAAAGAAAATCAGAATAAGGTTGTTGGTCGCCTGGCTATGCAGAAAGGTGAGTCTGGCACATGGACCAGCAGCCTGACGCCTGAGAGCGGTCTAGGAATTTCTGACTATCGTGGGTACTTCTATCATTATGAAATTACTCGCGGCGGCAAAAAATTCCTTGTGCTGGATCCTTATGCTAAGTCTTTAGCCGCTTGGAACAGTGAAGATGCGGACAAGGGAGATGCCTACAAGATTGCCAAGGCGGCCTTTGTAGATCCAAGTGAATATGGACCAAAAGACTTAACTTATGCCAATATTCCGAACTTTAAGAAGCGGGAAGATGCTTTGATTTACGAGGCACATGTCCGTGATTTTACTTCAGATCCAACTATATCCAAGGATTTGAAATCTCAGTTTGGAACCTTCTCAGCTTTCATTGAGAAATTGGATTATTTAAAAGAACTAGGAGTGACCCACGTTCAGCTCTTGCCAGTTCTGAGTTACTACTTTGTAAATGAGCTGAAAAATGCTGAGCGCATGGACAAGTACGCTTCCAGCAACAGCAACTATAACTGGGGCTATGATCCGCAAAACTACTTCTCGCTGACGGGCATGTACTCCAGCACACCGACAGATCCAGCTAAACGCATTGAGGAATTTAAAAATCTTGTCAATGAAATTCATAAACGTGGTATGGGCGTCATCATGGATGTGGTCTATAATCATACGGCTAAGACCTCTATCTTTGAAGATTTGGAGCCCAATTACTACCACTTTATGGATGCGGATGGCACACCGAGAACCAGCTTTGGTGGTGGCCGCTTGGGGACTACCCACTATATGAGCAGACGGGTCTTGGTGGATTCGATCAAGTACCTGACAGAGCAGTACAAGATAGATGGTTTCCGCTTTGATATGATGGGGGACCATGACGCAGAGTCCATCCAAAAAGCCTTTGAAGAAGCTAAAAAGCTCAATCCAAACCTCATTATGCTGGGTGAGGGCTGGAAGACTTATGCAGGTGATGAAAATAAAGCAGTCCAACCTGCTGACCAAACTTGGATGAAGTCAACAGACACGGTAGCGGTCTTCTCAGATGATATTCGCAATACCTTGAAATCGGGTTATCCAAATGAGGGAACACCAGCCTTTATCACTGGCGGTAAACGCAATGTGGAAAATGTCTTCAAAAACATCAAGGCGCAGCCAACCAATTTTGAGGCGGATAGCCCAGGGGACGTGATCCAATACATTGCGGCCCATGATAATCTGACACTCTTTGATATCATTGCCCAGTCAATCAAGAAAGATCCGGCAGTCGCTGCTAATAATCAAGAGATTCATCGCCGTCTGCGTCTGGGAAATCTGATGATGCTGACTTCGCAAGGAACTCCATTCATCCACTCTGGTCAAGAATACGGCCGGACCAAGCAATTCCGTGATCCTGCCTATAAATATCCTGTTTCCGAAGACAAGGTTCCAAATAAAGCGCATTTGTTGACCAATGAGGACGGCACGCCCTTTGACTACCCGTATTTCATTCATGATTCCTATGATTCAAGTGACGCGGTCAATCATTTTGACTGGATCAAGGCGACTGATGCGGAGAAGTTCCCTGAAAATGCCAAGAGCCGTGCCTATATGAAAGGCTTGATTGCCCTGCGCAAATCAACGGATGCCTTTACCCGCGGCTCCAAAGCAGAAGTGGATCAAAATGTGACTCTCATTACCCAGCCTGGCAAGGATGGCATTGAGAAAGAAGATCTTGTCCTTGGCTACCAAGTAGTTGCTTCGAATGGCGATATTTATGCAGTCTTTGTCAATGCGGATAAAAAGGAGCGAAACTTCAACTTTGGTGAAGCCTACAAACATCTAGCAGGCGCAGAGCTTGTGGCTGATGGCAATACCGCAGGAGTCACAGCTATTTCGAATCCAGCTGGTGTCACTAGAAACAGTAATGGCTTGACTCTAGCTCCGCTGACAGCGACAATTTTGCGGATTAAAAAGGCGAATCCAGCTCAAGAAGAAAAACCTCAAGACACCGCTAAAGACATTCAACAAGAACAGTCTGCTGCTTCAGCTAAAAACAGCGCCCAAGCTTTATCATCAAACGGACAAAAACCTCTTGCTTCAGGGGTTTCAGAGGTAAAAGAAGCGACCGGTCAGACTGGTCAGGCCGAAAATACTTTGCCAAAAACTGGCACAAGAGCTTCTCTATTGGCAGTTCTAGGTGGCTTCCTGATATTCTTAGCCGGCCTGCTAACTTTTAGAAAGAGACAGTAACCATTCGACTCTGCAGTACAATGCTTCCTTGTGTAGCTTTGTGAGAAATCGCTGTTTCGAAGAAACGATAGATAAAGAAGAGTCTGGGACAATAGTCCCTTTGCTACAAAAAAAGCAACGGATTTGCCGTTGCTTTTTGCATGGTTGCGATAGTCTTGCTAAAATAGAATTGCCCAATAAACCATTTAGAGAGGCTATCCCATGCACATTCACTATAACACAAATCAAACGACTTTACCACTAGAACTTGCTTGCATTTTACCACAAGGCCACATCGTCTTTACCATTGAAAAAGTGGTGAATACATTGGAGGAACGTCACTTCCACGCTTTCTATCATAACTTCGGTCGGCCGTCTTATCACCCTAAAATGCTTGTATCTGCTCTTCTATTTGCCTATTCACAAGGGATTTTCTCTGGTCGAAAAATCGAAAAAATGATGATTGAAAATCTGGCTATGCAGTACCTAACAGGGCAGTTGGTTGTCAGCTATCGTACCATCAATCGCTTTCGAGTCGCTGAAGGAATGGAAGACCTCATTCGTGATCTTTTCATCGACCTCAATCTTCGTTTGAAAATGGAAGAGTTAGTGACTTTAGATTGTCTGTTTATTGATGGCACTAAGATTGAAGCCAACGCCAACAAGTATAGTTTCGTATGGAAAAAGGCCACAGACAAATTTTCCGTCAAACTTCAAGAACAGATACAGGTCTATTTCCAAGAAGAAATCACACCCCTTATCTATCAGGCGATTGCGCTGGATGAAAAAGAATCGATTACCTCAGAACAGTTGACCGAGTTTGCTCAAGTCCTTGAAGAAGAATTGGCAAAACTGAGCCAAGACATTGAGGAGATACCCGTTAAAGGAAAGGATGAACGTAAAACTCAACGTCGTAAACTCAAGAAAGTCCTGCGTAAAGTCAAGGATGATTTTTCAGTACGTGCTAGAAAATATGAGAGCTATCAAGAGACATTTGACGGGCGTAACAGCTTTTCTAAAACAGATCCAGATGCCACTTTTATGCGGATGAAAGAAGACCACATGAAGAATGGTCAGCTCAAAGCTGGTTATAATCTTCAAATCGCTACTGAAAACCAATTTGTTCTTCACTATGATGTCTTCTCAAATCCGAC